>JACDCH010000152.1 GCA_013694495.1 Acidimicrobiia bacterium
CTCGAAACCACCGTTAGTCCTTGACCTTGACCATGGCGGCGCGGAGCACCTTGCCCTGCCAGCGGTAGCCGGTGCGGAGCGCCTCGACCACGACGGGCTCGCCGCCGTCGCCGGGCTCGTGCAGCACCGCCTCGTGCTGGTTCGGGTCGAACGGCGCGCCGTCGGTGTCGATGAGCTCGAGGCCGGCCTTGGCCAGCGCGTCGAACAGGGTCTTGTGGATCGGGGCCACGCCGTCGACGCCATGGATGATGGCGGCGTCGCAGGCGTCGAGCACCGGCAGCAGGGACTCGACGAGGCGACCCGTCGCGTAGGCGGCGCCGTCCTGGCCCTGCTTGATGGTGCGCTTGCGGAAGTTCTCGAAGTCGGCCTGCACCCGCCGGGCCAGCGCGAGGTACTCGTCGCGCTGGGCCAGCGCCGTGGGCAGGTCGATGTCGTCGGGATCCACCGGGCCGCTGTCGCCGGCGCCGGGGTCGCCCGGTGCCGGCGCGTCTGCGCCGGGCGGGGGATCGGAGGACGCCGCGGCCTCGTCGAGGTCGACCTCCGCGTACGCCTCCTGCTCGCCGTCGTCAGGCACCGGTCCTACTTCTGGTCGTCGACGATCTCGGCGTCGACGACCTCGTCGTCGTCGGGCGTGGCGCCCGCACCGCCGAAGCCGGCGCCGGCGGCACCGCCGGACTCCTGGGCCGAGGACTCGTAGAGCTTCTGGGCAAAGGTCTGGCTGGCGCCCATCAACCCGTCGACGGCAGCCTTGATCGCCTCGAGGTCGGCGCCGTCCTTGACGGCCTTCAGCTCCGCGAGCTTGGCCTCGACGGCCTCCTTCTCGGAGCCCGGGACCTTGTCGCCCTGCTCCCTGAGGAGCTTCTCGGTCTGGTACACGAGGGTGTCGGCCTGGTTGTGGACCTCGGCCTCCTCCCGCCGCTGGCGGTCCTCCTCGGCGTGGGCCTCGGCGTCCTTGATCATCTGGTCGATCTGGTCCTTGGCCAGCGAGGACTGGCCGGTGATCGTCATCGACTGCTCCTTCGACGTGGCCCGGTCCTTGGCCGCGACGTGGACGATGCCGTTGGCGTCGATGTCGAACGTGACCTCGATCTGGGGCACACCCCGGGGCGCCGGCGGCAGGTCGACGAGCTGGAACTTGCCCAGCGTCTTGTTGAACTGCGCCATCTCCCGCTCGCCCTGGAGCACGTGGATCTCGACCGAGGGCTGCATGTCCTCGGCGGTGGTGAACACCTCGGTGCGCTTCGTGGGGATCGTCGTGTTGCGCTCGATGAGCCGCGTCATGACGCCGCCCTTGGTCTCGATGCCGAGCGACAGCGGCGTGACGTCGAGCAGGAGGATGTCCTTGACGTCGCCCTTGAGCACGCCGGCCTGCACTGCGGCGCCGATGGCGACGACCTCGTCGGGGTTGACGCCCTTGTGCGACTCCTTGCCGGTGAAGGACTGCACCATCTCCTGGACGGCGGGCATGCGGGTGGACCCGCCCACGAGGATCACGTGGTCGAGGTCGCCCTTGTTGAGGCCGGCGTCCTTGATGGCCTGCTCGAAGGGGCCCTTGCACCGCTCGAGGAGGTCGGCGGTGAGCTCCTGGAACTTGGCCCGGCTGAGCGTCTCGTCGAGGTGGACGGGGTTGCCGTCCTTGGCCGTGATGAACGGCAGCGAGATCTGCGTCTGCTGCACCTGCGACAGCTCGATCTTGGCCTTCTCGGCGGCTTCCTTCAGCCGCTGCACGGCCATGTTGTCCTTCGACAGGTCGACGTCGTAGGCGTTCTTGAAGTTGGTGGTGAGCCAGTCGATGACCCGCTGGTCCCAGTCGTCGCCGCCGAGCTTGGTGTCGCCGTGGGTGCTCTTGACCTCGAACACGCCGTCGCCGATCTCGAGGACCGACACGTCGAACGTGCCGCCGCCGAGGTCGAACACCAGCACGGTCTCGTCGTGGTCGCCCCGCTCCAGCCCGTAGGCGAGGGCCGCGGCCGTGGGCTCGTTGATGATGCGGAGCACCTCGAGCCCGGCGACCTGGCCGGCTTCCTTGGTGGCGGTGCGCTGGGCGTCGTCGAAGTAGGCGGGAACGGTGATGACGGCCTGGGTGACGGTGTCGCCGAGGTAGGCCTCGGCGTCGCGCTTCAGCTTCATCAGCGTGCGGGCGCTGATCTCCTGGGCGTTGTACTTCTTCCCGTCGATGTCGATCGTCCACGACGTGCCCATGTGGCGCTTCACCGACCGGATGGTGCGGTCGGGGTTGGTGATCGCCTGGCGCTTGGCCACCTCGCCCACCAGCACCTCGCCGCCCTTCGAGAAGGCGACGACGGAGGGCGTCGTGCGCGACCCCTCGCTGTTCGGGATGACGACCGGGTCACCGGCCTCGAGGACGGAGACGACCGAGTTGGTGGTGCCGAGGTCGATGCCGACAGCCTTGGGCATGGGAGCTCCTTGCGGGGGGACACGGGACTTGCGAGCCCGGACATCGTAGAAGTTGAGCGCGTCGTTGGCAACTTCTCGGAGACGATGATTTGTGCCTTTTCGCTCAAGTAGGGTGGACACGTCGCCGATGGGGGCACATGCGCGCCGAATGGGTTAGGTTCCCGGCGCACGAGACACGGCCCTGGGGGGACGCGTGGGGGGGACGACGATGATCGAGGGATGGGCGCGCTCGATCCTGGCCGTCGCCGTCGCCGTTCTCCTCCTCGGTTCGTCGACCCTGCTCGCCGGCGTCGGCGGCGGCGCGCCGGTCGACACCCGCGCCGACCCACTGGCGCCGCTGTTCGGGCTCCTCACCCCAACCACCGCCTCGCCGGGGACCGGTCCGGGGCCGAGCGCGCCGGATCCGAGCGGGCCCGGGCCCAGCGGGCCGCCGACCCCCACGACGTCGAACGCGCCCACCACGACCGCGAGCCCGACGACGACCGCCGGCGGCCCCACGACCACGCCTGGCGGACCGACCACGACCGCCGCCCCGCCCACCACCGTGCCGGGGTCCGCCAACGGCAACCCCACCGGCCTCACCCGGGCCCGGATCACCATCGACAGCCAGGCCGCCTGGGTGACGCTCGACCTCCGCGGGATGACGATCCTCACGTCTCGCGTCTTCCAGACGTTCGGCAACGCCCGCATGACGAGCCTCGGCGGCCAGGACATCGACATCAACGGCGATGGGCGTGCCGTCTTCGACGTCGTCCTGTCAGTCGCGCCGGGCGCCGCGACCGGCATCTCGATGTGCAAGAACTACTTGGGCCCGGCGACCGTGACCGTCGCCCGCCTCACGGACGGCGAGGCCGGCATCGCCACGTTCACCAACAGCGGCTCGAACACCACGCCGATCGGGGGGTGCGAGAACCCGGGGAGCTTCGACATCGACCGGTCCGCGCTCGTCGGCCCCGTCCGCTGGCCGGCCCGACACGACCCCCGCCCGCTCGTGCTGGCCAACTACTACCCGTGGTTCGAGTCGACCCGCCTGGGCACGAACTTCGGCGACCAGCCCGTCGGGCCCGCCGACACGAGCAACCCGGCCCAGGTTGCAGAGGCGATAGCCCTGGCGGCGAACTCGGGCATCGACGGCTTCATCGTCGAGTTCGAACGCTCGCCCGACAACGAACCCCGGATCGACGAGGCGTACAACGCGGCCGACCGGCAGGACGGGTTCGACATGGCGATGATGCTCGACTTCGACATCATCGGCAGCCGCTCCGGCTGGATCACGCCCCAGATCCTCGACAGCATGCTGGCGGTCGTCGCGCAACGAGCCAGCCACAGCAGCCAGCTCCGCGTGGGCCGCGACCCTGTGGTGTTCCTGTACGGGACGGCCCGGCTCGACCCGGCGCAGTGGAGCAACGCCCTCGATCGCCTCTTCGGTGCCACCGGCATGCGGTTGTTCGTCGTCAGCGACAGCCACCGGGTCCCGTCGCCCGGCATCTACGAGTACTCCTCGAGCTTCGCCAACACCGAGCTGTTGCTGCAGCAGTGGTCGTCGGGGACGCTGCTCGAGCGCCATGCCCGACCGGGCCTCGTCGGGGCCACGACCCCGCTGTGGGTGGCGCCGGTGTCGCCGGGCTACGACGACACCCGCCTCGACCGCCCGAACCCGTACCTGGTCGACCGGGCCGGCGGCCTGCGCTACGACCAGTCGTGGGAGGCAGCTGTTGGGACGCTGCCCGACTGGATCATGATCACGAGCTGGAACGAGTACTACGAGCAGACCCACGTGATGCCGGGGCACACCACGGGCATGCTCGCCCTGGAGCAGACGGCCGAGTGGGCCGCCCAGTTCCACGCCACCGGCTGATCACGACCGCTGCGACCCCTGCGAGCCCGTACCGGGAACCGGACGGTCGGCCGCGTCGTCAGTTGCGGCCGTGCGAAACCGAACCGCTCTCCGCGCGCTGACCACCGCCGTCCTCGTCGCCGGCCTCCCCCTGACCGGGTGCGGCGACGACGGCTCGCCGATCACCGCGCCCGGGTTCCCGGTCCCCGACGCCGCCGGCGACGGCCAAGGGACGATCCGGGTGCACCTCGAGGAGACCGAGGGCATCTTCGTCGAGGGCTTCGAGATCGGGCTGCGGTTCGAGGGGGCCGACGGCACCGAGCTGAAGCGGGTGCTGTGGAGCGACTTCGTCGCCTCCACCGGCGACCAGTCGATGGAGGCGTTCCACGACAGCGTGCTCGAGCAGGTCGTGCCGGCCGGCACGGTCACCGTCGGCGCCGACGTCCGCATGAGCATCGGCGGCCCGATCGAGCCCCCCGACCTCGACGCCGAATCGCTCCCCTGCGAGACCGAGGTCCCCGTCCCCGCCGGCGGCACCGTCGAGGTCGAGGTGTCGTTCTCCGGCGAGGCCGACTGCGTCACCGTCGCCGAGTAGCCCGCCTCCCGACTTCTCGAGGCCGGCGCCC
>JACDCH010000155.1 GCA_013694495.1 Acidimicrobiia bacterium
TTTCACGACACACGCCAATGGTGGATGCTCCAGCGACTACTTCAGGAGTCTCCTAGACGCGTTGGGCGCCGGTGAAGCGAAGGGTGCCGAAGCCGTGCCACACGAGGGCGAAGAGCACCTCGGCGAAGTTGTCGGCGTCGACGTCGCCGCCTTCGAGCCAGTCGAGCGTGGCCGACTCCAGCATCCCGACGATCCCGCTGGCGACGACGCGGGCGACGGGCGAGCCGTCCCAGTGGGCGGCGAGCCCCACCATCCGCTCCCGGCGGGCGGCCCGGACCTTGGGGTGGTCGATCGCCGGCGAGGCCAACATCCGCCACGTGTCGGGGTGGTCGGAGGCGATCTGGATGTACGCCGCGATGAGGGCCCGGGTGCGCGCCTCGGGGTCGTCGGACACGGAGGCCGCTTCGCGCAGGCGCTGGTTCACGTCGGCGAAGTGGTGCAGGTAGACCGCGGCCAGCAGGCCGCCCCGATCGCCGAAGTAGTTGTAGACGAGGGCCCGGGACACGCCGGCCGCGTCGGAGATCTCCTCGAACGTGACCTCGGAGGTGCCGCGGCCCTCGAAGAGCCGGGCGGCCGCCTGCACGATCTGCTCGCGCCTGACCGCAGGGTCGAGTCGGGTGACCGGGCGCCGTTCGTCGACGCTGGCCGCTTGCGTTCGCGTTCTGGGCACCTCACCCCCCCTCGGATCAGGTCGTGCCCGCCACCGCCTGTTCGACCGTCGGTGCGGGTGATTCGGTCTCCGCCTCCACCAGCGGGTGGTGGCAGGCCACGACGTGGTCGCCCTGGCCGGCGGAGCGCCGCACCGGACGGAGGATCGGCTCCTCTTCGGCGCAGCGCTCGGTCGCCCGCGGGCAGCGGGTGCGGAAGCGGCAGCCCGACGGCGGGTCGATCGGTGACGGGGGATCGCCGGCGAGCTCGATGCGGCTCTGGCTCGACGCGGTCGGGTCGGGGACCGGGATCGCCGACAGCAGGGCCGCGGTGTACGGGTGGGCCGGCCGTGTGTACAGCTGGTCGGGATGGGCGACCTCGCAGAGCTTGCCGAGGTACATCACCGCGACGCGGTCGCTCACGTTCTTCACGACGGCGAGGTCGTGGGCGATGAACACGAGCGTCAGGCCGTAGCGGGCCTTCATGTCCTCGAGCAGGTTCAGGATCTGCGCCTGCACCGATACGTCGAGCGCCGACACGGGCTCGTCGCAGATGAGCAGCTTCGGCTCGAGCACGAGCGCCCGGGCGATGGAGATGCGCTGGCACTGGCCGCCGGAGAACTGGTGCGGTCGCTTCGGCCCGGCCACCTCGGGATCGAGGCCCACGACCTCGAGCACCTCTTCGACCTTCGCGTGGCGCTCGGCCTTGGTGCCGACATCCCAGATCTTGAGCGGCTCGCCGACGATGTCGGTGACGCGCCGCCGCGGGTTGAGCGACGAGATGGGGTCCTGGAAGATCAGCTGCATGCGGCGGCGGACTTCGCGCACCTCGTCGTTCGGCAGCCCGACGAGGTCGCGCCCCTCGAACAGCACCTGTCCGCCGGTGGGGCGGGGCAGCTGGAGGATCGCCCGGCCGGTGGTCGACTTGCCGCAGCCCGACTCGCCGACGAGGCCGAGCGTCTCGCCCGGGAGGACGTCGAGCGAGATCCCCGACACCGCCTTGACGGTGCGGTTGCGCCCGACGTTGAACTCGACGACGAGGTCCTCGATGCGCAGCAGCGCGTCGCCGGGGGCCCGCAAGTGGGCGGTGCCGGTGCCCGCCATCAGGCGTCCACGGCCTTGCCGATGGCGACAGACGTGGGCACCGGGGCGTCGGCGGTGGTGTCGACGGGCCGCGTCGGCTCCACCGTGCCGACCGGGAACCAGCAGCGGTAGTAGTGGCCCGGGGTGTCGGCTTCGATCATCGGTGGCTGCTCGGCCACGCACTTCTCGCGCACGTAGATGCAGCGGGGAGCGAAGCGGCAGCCCCCCGGCGGCGAGATGAGGTCGGGCGGGCGGCCGGCGATGGCGGCCAGGCGCGAGTGGCTGGCCTGCTCGAGCTTCGGGATCGACCGCAGGAGCGCCTCGGTGTACGGCATCTTCATCGACGTGAAGAGCGTCCGGGTGGGGGCCTTCTCGACGATCTGGCCCGCGTACATGACCGCGATCTCGTCGGAGCGGCCGGCCACGACGCCGAGGTCGTGGGTGACGAGCACCATTGCCATGTGGCGCTCGCGCTGCTGGGCGGCGAGGAGGTTGAGGATCTGCGCCTGCACCGTGACGTCGAGCGCGGTGGTGGGCTCGTCGGCGAACAGCAGCTTCGGGCCGCAGGCCAGCGCGATGGCGATCGTGACCCGCTGGCGCATGCCACCGGAGAGCTCGTGGGCGTACTGCTCGAGTCGCCGCTCGGGCTCCGGGATCCCCACCGACTTGAGCAGGCCGAGCGCAGTGACAGCCGCCTGGTCCTTGGGCATGTCGAGGTGGTGGCGCAACGACTCGGTGATCTGCTTGCCCACCTTCATCACCGGGTTGAGCGACGTCATCGGGTCCTGGAAGACCATCGCCATCTCGGTGCCCCACACGTGGCGCATGACCGCCGGCGAGGCCCCGGTGATGTCGCGGTCCTCGTAGGTGACCCGGCCCGACACCTCCACGTTGCGTTTCGGCAGGAGGCCCATGATCGAGCGGGCCAGGACGGTCTTGCCCGAGCCGGACTCGCCGACCACGCCGAGCGTCTTGCCCCGGTCGAGGCTGAAGCTCACGCCGTCGACCGCCTTCACCCGGCCCCGCGGCGTGCGGAACGCGGTACGCAGGTCCTCGACGACGAGCAGCGTGCCCTGGTCGACTGCGGCGCGGGCCGGGGCGGCGATGATGCGGCGGGTGGCCATCAGACGCCCGACTCCTTGACGTCGAAGCGCTGACGGAGCTTGTCGCCGATGAGATTGAGCGACAGGACGGTGACGAAGAGGACGGC
>JACDCH010000222.1 GCA_013694495.1 Acidimicrobiia bacterium
GGCCGAGGTCGATCGCGACCGGCGTGGCGCCGGCGCCGCCCACGTCGAGGCCGTAGTGGCGCCACGCCCGGCGCGCCGCCGACCAGTCGTGGAGGGCGGTGGCCGCGACGCCGGCGTCCCACGCGGCCGGGTCGTTGCGGCCCGCCAGTTCCGGGGCCAGGGTGATGGCGTTGCGGTTGCAGGCGAGGCAGTCGTCCCACGCCCGCCGCCACTTGTGCACCAGCGCGAGGTCGAACCACCCCTGACGGATGGTGGGATCGAGCTCGAGGGCCTCGGTGTAGAGCCGCTGGGCCGCGGCGACGTCGTCGTGCAGCAGCGTGGCCGCTCGGCCGACGAGCTCGTGCGCGTATCCCTCGGCCCCCGCCATGAGCTCCTCAGCCTGCCAGGAACTCCACGATGTGGCGGTTGACGGTGGTGACGTCCTCGAGGTGCAGGAAGTGGCCCGTGCCCGGCACGAGCTCCACCTTGCTGCCGGGCACGGTGAGGTGGTGCTCCGCCTGCGCCGCGATCTCGACGCCCATGCACCCGTCGTCGACGCCGTGCAGGTAGAGGTGCGGTTGCGGCGGCAGCGCGCCGATGGCCGCCTCCTCGGTCGCCAACTCGGGCGCCTGGAGGTCGGGCTGGAGCGTGTGGCGGTAGAAGCCGATGGCGGCCGCCAGGTTGGCGGGTTCGCGCAACGCCTCCTTCACCTTCTCGCGGTCGAAGGTGCTGTCGTACTCGGCGAGGCCCGGTGACCAGTCGGACCACAGCCGGTCGATGAAGGAGAGGTCGTCCATCCCGACGACGAAGTCGGCGAGCGGGTTCTGGAAGAAGAACATGTACCAGGAGCGCCGCAGCTGGTCGTAGGAGAGGAAGCCGCCGGCCACCGCGCCGGCGGGCGGCACGGCCATGGTGACGACCTTGGCCCACCGCTCCGGGGCGACGACGGCCGCGCCGTTGGCGATCCGGGCCCCCCAGTCGTGACCGACGACGACGGCGTCGGCCCCGCCGCCGAGGGCCTCGTGCAGGCCGATCGCGTCGCGCACGGCGGCGCCGTTCTGCAGCCGTCCGTCGGCCGGCACCGCGGTCGGCGCGTAGCCCCGCAGCCAGGGCGCCACAGCCTGGAAGCCGGCGCCCGCGAGCTCGGGGAGGAGGTGCCGCCACGTCCACGCCGAGTCGGGGAAGCCGTGGAGGCACACCGCCAGCGGCCCCTCGTCGCCGCAGGCGAGGTAGCCCACGTCGAGGTCGCCGACCGTCACGCTGCGCTGCTCGAGCTCCATGGGCGCGGGACCGTAGCCCCGCGCGCGCCGCGCTCGGGAGGTGTGTCGCGCGTCACATCACGGCCGTCTGACGGGTCAGCGCCCCCCAAACGGGTACTACCCTCCGCCTGCGCAAGGGGGGAACATGCTCACCGTCACGTTCTGGGGGGTACGGGGTTCGACCCCGTGTCCCTGCGAAGCGAACCGGAGGTACGGCGGCAACACCTCATGCGTCGCGCTCGAGTCACCGGGCGCCGACCCCGTCGTGCTCGACATGGGCACCGGGCTGCGCTACTGGGGCGAGACCCAGCCCCACGACGGCACCTTCGTAGCCCATGCGCTCGTGACCCACCTCCACTTCGACCACGTGCAAGGGCTGCCGTTCCTGGCGCCGGCCGACCGGCCCGGCGCCCGCCTCGACATCTACGGCCCCAGCCAGGAGTCGGGCGAGTCGCTGAGCGACGCGTTCGAGGGCTTCATCCGGCCGCCGTACTTCCCGGTGCGCTGGTCCGACCTCCGGGGCGACTACCGGTTCCACGAGGTGTTCGACACCGACCTCGTCGTCGGCGACGCCAAGGTCGCCGTCCGCCCCGTGCCCCACGTCGGCCGCACCAACGGCTACCGCGTGTACCTCGGTGGCGCCACCGTCGCCTACGCCTCCGACCACCAGATGCCGTGCGACGGCAGCCGCGACATCCCGACCGGCGTGCTCGAGCTGTCCGACGGCGCCGACCTCCTGATCCACGACGCGCAGTACACGCCCGAGGAGTTCGAGGAGAAGGGCCACTGGGGCCACTGCACCCTCGGGTACGCGGTGCACGTCGCCGTCGAGTCGGGGGCCAAGCGGCTCGCGTTGTTCCACCACGACCCGAACCACAGCGACGATATGGTCGACCGGATGCTGGAGCAGGCCCGCAGCCTCGTGCCGTCGGATTCGCACCTCGAGGTGTTCGCGGCGGCGGAGGGCATGACCATCACGCTCGCCGATCCCTTGCCCGACCCGTACGCGCCGTAGGAGCCCTAGCTTCGAGGTCGATGAGCGACAGCGGAGCGATCGACCCGACCCTGTACCGGCGCACCCTGGGCACGTACCCGACGGGCGTCGTGATCGTCAGCGCCGACGCCGAGGACGGGCCGGTCGGGCTCGCCATCGGCTCGTTCACATCGGTGTCCCTCGACCCCCCCCTCGTCGGGTTCCTGCCGGGCAAGGGCTCGACCACGTGGCCCAAGATCGAGACCACGGGCGCGTTCTGTGTGAACATCCTGGCGGCCGATCAGCTGTCGGTGTGCAAGGCGTTCTCCTCCAAGGACGGCGACCGCTATGCGTCGACGCCGTGGCGCACGGAGGTCAGCGGCGCCCCGGTCATCGAGGGCGTGCTGTCGTGGATCGACTGCTCGATCGAGGCGGTCGAGGACGCCGGCGACCACTGGTGGGTCACCGGCCGGGTGCTCGCCCTGGCCAACGCCCGTGACGACGTCGGGCCGCTGCAGTTCTTCCGCGGCGCCTACGGCGACTTCTCGCCCCTGCCCAGCTCGTAGTCGGGCCACGGGGGCGCGCCGGCCACGAGGTCGGCGGCCGGAACCGGGTCGCCCGCCACCATCCGCAGCGGCACGTGGCCCGCCCACACGGGGAGGCCCATGTCCTCCTCGTCGTCCAGCGGGCCGCCGGCGCGGACCTTGGCCGACGCCTCGGCGAGCGTGAGGCGGAGCACGAGGGTTCCCTTGACCTCCTTCTCGTTCGGCGCCCGGGTCCCGGCGGACCGGCCGGCGAGCACGTGCTCGACGATGGCCTCGAGGGCCGCGCCCTTCTCGCCGGCGTCCTCGACCTTCTCGGCCCGGCCGTAGACGACGACCGAGCGGTAGTTCATCGAGTGATGGAACGCGGAGCGGGCCAGCACGAGCCCGTCGACGATCGTGGCCACGACGCAGGCGTCGACGCCGCTCCCGGCCCGCAGGGCGCGCGACGCGGGCGAGCCGTGGAGGTAGAGGACGTCGCCGATCCGGGCGTGGATCGTCGGGATCACGAAGGGCCGACCCTCGGCGTCCACCAGCCCGAGGTGGCAGATGAGCGCCTCGTCCAGGATCCCCTCGACCGTGTCGGGGTCGTGCGAGCCTCGTTCGGGCAGGCGGCGGAGGGTCGTGCGGTCGGTCTTCACGCCCTCGATGGTGGCCCACGTAGCGTCGGCCGCATGCCGGTTTACGCCCTGGGCGACGTCGAGCCCCGCATCCACCCCGATGCCTACGTGCACCCGGACGCCGTCGTGATCGGCGACGTCACCATCGGGGCCGAGTCCTCGGTGTGGCCCGGCGCCGTCATCCGGGGCGACGACGGCCAGATCCTGATCGGCGAGCGCACGTCGATCCAGGACGGCTGCGTGCTCCATACGACGCCGGTCTTCTTCACGACGGTGGGGAACGACTGCGTCATCGGCCACCTCGTGCACCTCGAGGGTTGCATCGTCGAGGACGGCGCCCTCGTCGGAAACGGCTCCGTCGTCCTCCACGAGGCCCGCATCTGCTCGGGCGCGGTCGTCGGCTCCGGCGCCCTGGTCCCCGGCCGCATGGTCGTCCCGCCCCGGGCCATGGCCCTCGGCATCCCGGCCAAGATCCGCGAGGACGCCGCCGACCCCGCCATGATCGAGCTGGCCCGCGACAGCTACGTCCGCCGCATCGCCCGCTACCGCGCCGAGCTCCGCCGCCTCGACTGACGAGCGTGCGCCGGGTCGACGAGCGTGCGCCGACCCGTTGTCCGTGCGCCAACCCGTCTCGGATGCGGGTTCACGCACGCGTGACGGACGAGCGCACGATCGTCCGGGTTCGACGACCGTGCGGCAACCCGTTGTCCGTGCGGAAATCGGGGCGCGGTCAGCCGTCGACGGGCTCCAGGAGGGTGATGGTGCCGGTGGCGGTGCGGCGGCGGGCCCAGGCGCCGATGAACGCGTCGTCGGTCAGGTAGACGAGCTGGGTTCGTTCGGCGAGGCGGGCCACCATGTCCATCAGCTCCCACTTGCGCTCGGCGGCCACGTGGACGAACGGGTCGTCGAGCACGACCGGCACGGGTTCGCCGTGCGGCCCCGCGGTCGTGGCCCGCGCCAGCTGGCCGAGCAGGTACTGCTGGACGCCCTCGACGTCGGTCTCGAGGCCGCCGCCGGTGGCGAGCCGCTGGCCCTCGAGGGCGGCGACCCGCCGCTCCAGCGCGGCGTGGCGGTCGCCTAGCGCCTCGATG
>JACDCH010000269.1 GCA_013694495.1 Acidimicrobiia bacterium
GCGGCGACGACGGCGCGATCGGCTCGCCGGGCCGGGCGGGGCGCGCCGATCTCGGCCCACACGGCCCGCAGCACCCGGAAGAAGAACAGGTACAGCAGGGCCAGCAGGCAGAGCTTCAGGATGGTCAGGAGCTGCTCGGACACCGCCCGCCGAGCGTAGGCGGGGCGGGCGGGCCCCGGCGGTGCGGCGGGTCAGGCGGGGCGGCGGGCGAGGAGGTCGAGGCGGACCCAGGTCTGGTCGTAGGTGCCGTCGTGGCGGCGCAGCTCGGGGAGCCGGGCCTCGACCGCCGCCCGGAAGTCGGCGTGGACGGCGGGCGGCAGCGACGCCTCGTAGGCGTGCATCGTCTGGCTCCGGAGCCAGCCCAGCAGCGAGGTCTCGTCGAAGGCCCGGCGTTGGGCCACGCCCCGCACGAAGCACCGGGGGTCGCTCACCGGGTCGAGCCCGGCCTGCTCCACCCAGTCGAGGGCGGCCGACGGCGTGGCGAACGTCCACGGGCACGACGGGCCACCGAAGCCGGCCGACACGTCGTCGAGCAGGGCCAGCGCCGCGGGGATGTTGCCGGCGCCGCCGCACTCGACCCGCACCCAGCCGCCCGGGCGGACGAGCCGGGCCGCCGACCGGTACACGCCGGCCTGGTCAGCCTCGGGCACCCAGTGCAGGACCGCCCGGCTGAGCGCGACGTCGAACGAGGCGTCGTGCTCGGCGCCGAGCACCTCGTCGAGGCGCTGCACCGGGGCGAGCACGAACGACTGGTTCGGGCGGGCCCGCCGGTGGGCCTCGTCCAGCATCGACGGCTGGGCGTCGACGCCGACGGCGTGGCCCTCGTCACCGACGAGCTCGGCGAGGGTGGCGGTGAAGTCGCCGCTGCCGCAGCCCAGGTCGAGCACGCGGTCGCCCGGTTCGATGGGCGTGGCGGTCAGGAACGCGTCGTCGAACGCACGGTGGTGGGCCGTGTTGGCGGCGTAGGCCGACCCGTCCCAGCTGGGCACCCAGTCGTCGGTGTCTGCATGTTGAGACGCTTGTGCTGCCATATGGACAGCGTAGCGGCGTGCGGCCGCTCAGCTTGCTTCGAAGCGCATCCGGGTGTTGCCGAACATCAGCTCGTCGCCGTCGACGAGCTCGTGCTCGCTCACCCGCACGCCGTTGACCCGCGTGCCGTTCGTCGACCCGAGGTCGACGAGCACGTAGCCCGTGCCCCGGGGCCGGATCTCGGCGTGGTTGCGGCTCACGTTGGGATCGGCCAGGACGATGTTGCCCTCGGGCAGGCGCCCGATCGTGAGGACGTGCTCTCCCAGCGGGACGCGGTCGTTGGTCGGGAGGAGCAGCGACCCGGCACCGGCGCCACCCTCGCCCTGCTTCATGCGCCCGGTGATCTGGAACGACCCCTGGCGCAGCGACTCGTTGACCACCATCTCGACCTCGACCGGCCCGAGGAAGTTGTAGCCCTCGTCGCGGGCGTGCTCACGGGCGGCGTCGGCCAGCTCGCGGGTCATGGTGTCGGCGATGTCGGTGAACTGCTCGTCGTCGGCCGCCGACAGCTCGATGCTGAAGTGGTTGGGCACGACCGCCCGGCCCCGCACGTCGACCGTGCGCTCGTCGTCCATCTCGCGGATGAGGCGGCGGCCCAGCTCCACCGGTCGGATGCCACCCTTGAAGACCGTGCCGAACACGCCCTCCACCATGCGCTCGAGTCGGCGCTCGAACCCCTTCAGACCCATGGGCGCAGGAGGTTAGGAGGAAGCCGGGGGCCGGAGCCTGCGGACCATGAGCAGCGCCCACCCGGCGGCGATGGCGAAGAGGGCGAGCCGGAACACCCAGGCCCACACCGTCGGGCTGAAGAGCCCGACGGCGGCGTTGAGGCCGTCGGCATCGGTCGCCGTCTGGCCCGCTGTCCCCTCGATGACGACGAGGTCCCGCCCGGCCCGGAACGCATCGGCGAGGAGCCCGACGGCGAGCGCCCCGAGCAGGACGCGGCGAGCGGTGTCGAACGAGTCCGGCAGCGCAGCGGCGCCGGCCAGGACGAGCACGAGGAAGAGGAACACGAAGAACGTGAAGTGCTGGTCGCCCCCCTCCACGGCCGGCACCCTCGAGGAGAACGGCGTCCAGAACACGAGCGCGGTGAGGGCGGCGGCGCTCCCGATGGCCGCCACCGGCCGGGAGCTGCGGCCCAGCAGCACCGCCGTCAGCACCGCCAGCCCGACCAGCAGCGTGGCCGGGTAGCCGGCCGCCGACACGAGGAACGATCGCCAGCTGCTCGGCGACGCCTCACTGAACGCCACCCCGCCCCCGTCGCGGAACACCGTGATGCTCACGACGTCGCCCGTGAGAAGGTCGGCGACCAGCGCGTGCCCCGACTCATGGGCAGCCGTCCCCACCGCCTGCACCCACCCCCCCAGCGGCCCCGGCAGGCGCCCGATCACGATTGCGGCCACCACGATCCCCAGCAGCAGCTTCCCCAGGTCCGCCGGCGTACGCACAGCCGCCTGCGGCGTCGGGTCCATCAGACCTGCGGGATGGCGACGAGGTTGCACACCGGCAGCTGCCCGGCGAGCGAAGCGTGGGTGGCGGCCATGCGCCGAGCATCATCGCCGATGTGACCCAGCCAGACCGTGCGCTACCCTCCCCGCTCCACTCGGGCGAGTGGCGGAATAGGTAGACGCGCTGGCTTCAGGTGCCAGTGTCCGTAAGGACGTGGGGGTTCAAGTCCCCCCTCGCCCACAGCAAAAGCCCAGGTCAGGGCGTAGTCGGAGGGTCGAAAACC
>JACDCH010000014.1 GCA_013694495.1 Acidimicrobiia bacterium
GGGCCGTGGTGGTGGCGGTGGGGTCGGTGACCGGCGTCGGGTCCTGGGCCTGGCCGCCGAGCAGGGGCGGCAGCTGGGCGTCGGCTCGCAGGCCCCCGCCGACGACGACGAGGGCGGCGACGGCGGCCACGACGGCCGTGCGGCGGTGCGTTCCCCTCCCCATGCAGTCCTTCCGATTCGCTGCCCGGCCCACGTTTCCTGCCCGTACTGACCCACGGAAGGTAGCCGAATGCTCGCGAACGGACCGTGGCAGGCCAAACCGACAGCGCCGGCCCGGTCCCGCGCCCGGCCCGGTCGGCTGGGCTACGTTGCCGACTTCGCACCACGGACAGGAGCCTCTCGATGACGGAATTCGGCGCCCCCCACTGGACCACCTACGACGTGTCGGGGGCCACCCTGGCCGACGTCGCCGCCGTGCTGACGCAGCGCGACGAGGCCGGCGAGACGACCTGGAACCCGACCCACACGATGTCGTGGGACGACAGCGGCAACGTCACCGACGTCACCGTCCACTGCGGCTTCGACGTCCAGATGCCGAACTGGGTCGAGTACTCGCAGGCGAGCGCCGACGCCCAGACCGAGTGGGACCGCTGGTACGGCGCCCTCGAGGAGCACGAGCAGGGCCACCTCACCATCGCCGAGGGGGTGTTCACCGACCTCGAGAGCCAGATGGTCGGCAAGTCCCAGGCCGACGCCGAGGCCGCGTTCCAGGCGGCCGTCACCAAGGCGCAAACCGACAGCGACGCCTACGACACGGGCAACGGCCACGGCACCACGGCCAGCAACAGCACCGTGATGGACACGAACATCCCGTAGCCGAGAGCGCAGCGAGGGCCCACCGAACTCGAGCGAACGGAGTGATCGCTCGGGTTCTTGCGAAGCGTCGCGAGCGGCTCGCGGAGCAAGAACCCTTGCGACAGCAACCGAACGAGTGAGCTCGTAACTCAGGACCTCCGGATGGATTGGCCGCGGGACGAGGCGTTGCCCGCAGGTCCTTCCTGTGTCTCCATTCGATTCCGAGGCCCGGCGAGGAGGCTTCGCCGCGGCGGTCCCGACCCCTTCATCTCAGTCCTCGGTCGGGCTCTCCTCGGCGCGGCGCTTGATCTCGTCGACGACCGCGGGATCGGCCAGCGTGGTCGTGTCGCCGAGCACGCGCCCTTCGGCGACGTCGCGCAGCAGCCGGCGCATGATCTTGCCCGAGCGGGTCTTGGGCAACTCGTCGGTGAACACGACCGTCTTCGGGCGGGCGATCGCCCCGAGCTTCGTGGCCACGTGCTGGCGGACCTCCTCGCCGAGCTCCGTGCTCGGGTCGTGGCCGCCCCGGAGGATCACGTAGCCGATGATCGCCTGGCCGGTCGTGGCGTCGGTGGCCCCGACGACGGCGGCCTCGGCGACCGACGGGTGGTCGACCAGCGCCGACTCGACCTCGGTGGTGGAGATGCGGTGGCCGGAGACGTTCATCACGTCGTCGACCCGGCCCAGCAGCCACAGGTAGCCGTCGTCGTCGAGCTTGGCCCCGTCGCCGGCGAAGTACCGGCCCTCGTAGGTGCTCCAGTACGTCTCGCGGTAGCGCTCGGGGTCGCCCCAGATGCCGCGCAGCATCGCCGGCCACGGGCGGGTCAGGGTGAGGTAGCCGCCGCCCCGGGTGACCGGCGTGCCGGCCTCGTCGACGAGCTCCGCCTCGATGGCGGGCAGCGGGAACGTGGCCGAACCGGGCTTCAGCGTCGTGACCCCCGGCAGCGGGCTGATCATGATGGCCCCGGTCTCGGTCTGCCACCAGGTGTCGACGATCGGGCAGCGGCCGCCGCCGATGTTGGTCCAGTACCAGATCCACGCCTCGGGGTTGATGGGCTCGCCGACGCTGCCGAGGAGTCGCAGCTTCGACAGGTCGTGGCGCTCGGGCTCCTGCGCTCCCCACTTCATGAACGTCCGGATGGCGGTCGGGGCCGTGTAGAGGATCGTCACGCCGTAGCGCTCGACGATGTCCCAGAACCGGTCCTTGCCCGGCGTGTCGGGGGTCCCCTCGTACATGACGCTGGTGGCGCCGTTGGCGAGGGGCCCGTAGACGATGTAGCTGTGGCCGGTGACCCAGCCGATGTCGGCTGCGCACCAGTAGACGTCCGTCTCGGGCTGCAGGTCGAAGACGTAGCGGTGGGTGAAGGCGACCTGTGTGAGGTAGCCACCGCTCGTGTGCATGATCCCCTTCGGGCGAGCCGTGGTGCCGCTCGTGTAGAGCAGGAAGAGGAGCTGCTCGGCGTCCATTGCCTCAGCCGGGCACTCGGGGGAGGCCGCCGGCACGAGGTCGTGCCACCAGTGGTCCCGCCCCGCCTCCATGTGCACGTCCTGCTCGGTGCGGCGCACCACCACCACGTGCTCGATGCTCGGCGTGTCGGCGAGCGCCACGTCGGCTGCATCCTTCAGGCCTGCTGCTGCTCCCCGTCGGAAGCCGCCGTCGGCGGTGACGAGCACCTTGGCCTCGGCGTCGTTGATGCGATCGGCGAGCGAGTCGGCCGAGAAGCCACCGAACACGACTGAGTGGGCGGCGCCGATGCGGGCGCAGGCGAGCATCGCCATGGGCAGCTC
>JACDCH010000613.1 GCA_013694495.1 Acidimicrobiia bacterium
CGAGCGGTGACGGCTGCCAGAACAGGTAGATCCCGACACAGGCCGCGATGAGGAGGACGGTGATGACCGGGCGGTGGCGGGTCGGGTTCTCGTCCTTGAGCGGGATCACTGCGGGCGACGCTAGCCACCCGGGCCGGGTGCTAACTCTTGCTAGCGCTGCGCGAGCACTCGTAGGCTCGCGCCCCATGGCTCAGAACGACGTGCTCAAGCGCTACATCGATGCCGGCCTCGCCTTCACGGCGATCACCCAGGGCCGGGCCGAGGCGCTGGTGAAGGAGCTGGTCAAGGCCGGTGAGGTGCAGGCGGACCAGGCGCGCGAGGCGGTCGCCGACCTCGTCGATCGCAGCCGCCGGAACAGCGAGAAGCTGATGGACACGGTGCGCACCGAGGTGCGGTCCCAGATCACCAACCTGGGCCTGGCCAGCCAGGCCGACCTCGATCGCATCGAACACCGGATCTCCACGTTGCTCGGCACCGCCACTGCCCCCGCCAAGAGGGCGGCGACGGCGACGACGCGGAAGGCTCCGGCCAAGAAGGCGGCCGCCGCCAAGAAGTCCGCCAAGAAGTCCGCCAAGAAGTCCGCCAAGAAGGCCTAGTTCACTGGCGCGCCGCCGCCTCGACGCCGAGCTGGTGCGCCGAGGTCTGGCGCCCAGCCGCCACCAAGCCCAGGTCGACATCGCCGCCGGTCGGGTGACCGTGTCCGGCGCCTCGGCCGACAAGCCGGCTCGGTCGGTCGCCGCCGGTGAGCCGATCCGCGTCCTCGGTCCACCGCCGCGTTTCGTGGGTCGCGGCGGCGAGAAGCTGGATGCCGCCCTCGAGCGCTTCGACGTGGTGGTGGTCGGCCGCCGCGCCTATGACCTGGGCTCGTCTACGGGCGGGTTCACCGACTGCCTCCTGCAACGGCGGGCCAGGTCCGTGGTGGCGGTCGACGTCGGCTATGGGCAGCTGCACGAGCGGCTCCGTGGCGATCCCCGGGTGGAGGTGCACGAGCGCCTCAACGTCCGCGACATCGCACCCGGCGACCTCGGAGCGCCCGCCGACGTCCTGGTGGCCGACCTGTCGTTCATCTCGCTGCGCACCGTCGCCGAGGCGCTGTTCGCGGTGGCGGCGCCGGGTGCGGACGTCGTCGCCCTGGTGAAGCCCCAGTTCGAGGCCGGGCGCGAGGCGGCGTCGAAGGGAAGGGGAGTCATCCGCGAGCCCTCGGTGCGGGCCGAGACCCTCGTGGCAGTCGGCGATCGGTGGACCGCGCTCGGCGCGACCATCATGGGCGCCATGGTCTCGCCGTTGCGGGGTGCCGACGGCAACGTCGAGCTGCTGCTCCACGCCCTCGCGCCCGGCCATGGCCGCGCCGACCTGCGCGCCGTCGACCTCGACGTCGTCGGCCGATCGGAGCCGCCGCCGTGAGCGAGCTGGCGAGCGAACTGATGTCACAGCGCCCTATCTCGATGCGGAGCTTGCGGAGCATCGAGGGGTCACTGGTGCCTCCTGAGTGGCTCGCGCCTGGCGTTGCCGAGGACGTGAGGGTGCAACCGTGACCCGGGTCCTCGTGCTGGTGCACCTTCACCGCGGCGAGGCGGTCGAGGTGGCGAAGACCGTTGCCGAGGCGCTCCGCGGCGACGGCGACGAGGTCGTGATGCCACGCGAGGACGCCGAGGTGGCGGGGCTGGGCATCTTCGCCGTCGACGACATCACCGCCGAGCCCGTCGACCTCGTGGTCGCCATCGGTGGCGATGGCACGATGCTGCGCGCTGCCCGCCTCCTGGGCGACGCTGCGCCCATCCTCGGGGTCAACGCCGGCAACCTCGGCTACCTGACCGAGGTGGAGCCCGACGACGCCGTCGGCGCGGTGCGCCGCTTCCACCGGGGCGACCACCGCATCGAACAGCGCATGCGTCTCGAGGGGGAGGCCGAGGGCGCCCGGTTCCTCGCGCTCAACGAGGTGGTGATCGAGAAGACCGGCCCCGGTCACACGATTCGCGTCTCGGTCAGCTTCGACGGCTCGCACTTCACGACGTACGAGGCGGACGGGCTGATCGTGGCCACCCCCACCGGCAGCACCGCGTACAACCTCTCGGCCCGCGGGCCGATCGTCGACCCCGAGGTCCGGGCCACGATCCTCACTCCCGTGTCGCCCCACATGCTCTTCGACCGGTCGATGGTGATCGGCCCCGAGGTGTCGGTGCAGCTGTCGCTGGAGGGGTACCGCCCGGCGGTCGTGTCGGCCGACGGCCAGCGGGTGGCCGAGCTCGATCCCGGCCAGTCCGTGACGTGCCGCGGATCCTCCGCGGCGTCGTTCGTGAGGTTCGGCCCGCGGAACTTCCACGGGATCCTGAAGACCAAGTTCCAATTGCCGGAGCGGTAGGCCGCGGTGCTGATCGAGCTACGGGTCGAGAACCTCGGCGTGATCGAGCACGCGACGTTGCTGCTCGGACCGGGGATGACGGCGCTGACCGGCGAGACGGGGGCCGGCAAGACGATGGTGGTCGACGCCATCGAGCTCCTCGTGGGCGGCCGGGCCGACCCGGGCGTCGTCCGGGCCGGCGCCGATGAGGCCATGGTCGAGGGGCGCTTCGAGCTCGCCGACGGCAGCGAGGTTGTGCTCGGCCGGGTCGTGCCCCGCAGCGGCCGCAGCCGGGCCTACGTCGACGGACGGCTGGCGCCCGCCAGCGCCCTGGCCGAGTGGGGCGAGAAGCTCGTCGACCTGCACGGCCAGCATGCCCACCAGTCGCTGCTCGGCACGGCCACCCAGCGGGCCGCCCTCGACCGATTCGCCGGCGTGGACCTCGGACCGTTGTCGGCGGCGAGGGCCGAGGTGGCCCGCATCGACGCCGCGCTGGCAGCGTTGGGAGGCGACGAGCGGGCGCGGGCCCGGGAGCTCGACCTGCTGTCGTACCAGGTGGCCGAGCTCGACCGGGCCGAGCTCGACGACCCCCACGAGGAGGCGGCGCTCGAGGTCGAGGAGGACGCCCTGGCCGACGCCGTCGCCCACCAGGCCGCCGCCGTCGGCGCCGTGGCCGCGCTGTCAGACGACGGCGGTGCGGCCGACGCGCTGGCCACCGCGATCGGTGCGCTCGCCGGCCGGGCGCCGTTCGCCACCCTGGACGAGCGCCTGCGGGCCGTGGCCGCCGAGCTCACCGATGTGGCCGGCGAGGTCAGGGCGGTGGGCGAGGGGATCGAGGAGGACCCGGCTCGGGTCGAGGCGGTCCGCCAGCGCCGCCAGCTGCTGCGCGACCTGCGCCGCAAGTACGGCGAGACCCTCGCCGACGTGCTCGCCTTCGCCGTCGAAGCCCGGGAGCGGTTGGCCGAACTGGCGGGCTACGAGGAGCGGGCCGGCGCCCTCGATGCCGAAAGG
>JACDCH010000309.1 GCA_013694495.1 Acidimicrobiia bacterium
GTCCTTGATGGTGCCCACCTCGCCCTTGCCCCGGCGTGACTCGATGACGCTGAAGACCACGACCAGGGCGATCGACGCGAGGAACAGCTCGAGTCGGTGCTCGCGGAAGAAACCGAGCACGTCGTCGATCGGCGCCTCGAACGTCGCGCCGAGGACGCGGATGAGGTAGAGCCGGCCGACCGTGCCCACGATGTTGAGGGCGAAGAACACCGGGATCGACATGCCCGCCGCGCCGGCCAGCAGGCAGATCCACTGGTTCGGCATGAGCAGGACGAGCGGGTACGCCGCCGTGCCGAAGCCCCGCTCCGCCTTGCGGGCGAGCTCGCCGTAGGTGGGTGAGCGCTTCTCGATCCAGCGGATGGCACCGTCGCCGTACCAGATGCCGAGCAGGAAGAAGAGCGGGTCGGAGGCCAGCAGCCGCAGGGTGGCGACGACGTAGTAGCTGACCGGGTCGAGCTGGTTGGTGGTGAGGATGAGGACCCGGTTGCGGCTGTTGAGGGCGATCAACGCCAGCGGGTTGTCCTCGGCCCACGTCGTCGTGAGGGCATCGCCGACGTTCGAGGCGATGATGAGCCCGACGATCGGCACGGCGACGAGCGCCAGCCGGGCTCGGCTCGGCAGCGCACGCGCGTCGCCGGCGTCGACCGCCGCCGTCCCCTCACCCGTCGCCTCAACCACCGCAGCATCCTGGCACGGCCGTCGGTGGCTCCCCGTGCCACCCGCTCGTCGCGATGAGCCGAAGCTCGTCGACGAGGTCCCACCCCTGGCGGTCGAAGGTGTCGTCAGGGTCGTCGGGATCGTTGGGATCGTTGGGATCGTCAGGGTCGTCGAGCACGCCGAGGTCGCGCTGGAACACGTACACCGCCCCGTCGTCGCCGCCGCGCTCGCCAGCGTCGTAGAGGTCGGCACCCGGTGCCCCGCCGACGAGGACGTCGCCGGCCCGGGACGGGGAGCAGGCGACCTGCGCGGGACACCTGTGCTGGCGAGTCGGCGCGTCGACGTGGGCACCACGACAGCGGAAGTCGCCGATCCGCGGGCGAGCGGTGGCCGCAGTTCCAGCACGTCCTGTGGGCGAACGGGCGAACCGTACGATCCCTCCGGTTTCGCGGCCTCGCCCGTACGGGGGTTTCGCCGCCGGAGCGGTGCACACCTACCGTCGACGCACGGCCATGGCTGATTACCGCTACGCACGGTCACCTCGCTGGATCGCCGGGCACGCGCTCGCGCTCGGGCTGGTCGTGCTGATGGTCGCCCTCGGTTTCTGGCAGCTCCGACGCCTCGACGAGCGCCGGGACCGCAACGCCCTCGTCGAGCAGCAGGCGGCACAGCCGCCCGCGCCGGTGGAGTCGCTGGTCGAGCCGGGCGACGGGGCGCTGGTGACCGACGGCCTGCGCTTCCGGGCCGTCTCCGCCGCCGGCGAGTACGACGTCGCCGCGACCACGACGGTGCGGGCGACCCAGGACGGCGCCCCGGGCGGGTACGTCCTCACGCCGCTCGAGCTCGACGGCGGCCGCACCGTCGTCGTGCTGCGGGGCTTCGCCGGCACGGACGCCGGCGGCGACGTCGTCCGCCCGGCGCCACCTCCGGGTCAAGTGCAGGTCGAGGGGATCGTCGTCCCCGTCGACCGCCTCGACCGTCCGACCCGGACCGCGATCGACAACGTCGCCGTGGCCGCCGGCGACCTGCTGCCCGTGGTCCTGCAGGCGTCCGCCAGCCAGCCCGCCGACGCCGCCGACCAGTTGCTCGCGGTGCCCCGGCCCGACCTCGGTGACGGCCCCCACCTCGGCTACGCCGTGCAGTGGTTCCTCTTCTCGGCGGTGGGCGTCGTCGGCTACCCGCTGCTGCTGCGCCGGCGAGCCCGCGATGGCACGTGAGCCTCGCGATCGCGTCCTGGCCGCGGCCGTCGCCGCCGCCGGGCGGGTCGGCCTCGCCCGGCTGACCGTCGACGAGGTGGCCCGCGAGGCGGGCGTGGGTCGGGCGACGGTCTACCGGTGGTTCCCCGGCGGCCGCGACCAGGTCGTGGACGAGGCGGTCACCTGGGAGATCGGGCGGTTCCTCGGGCGCCTGGGGGAGGCCGTCGAGGGCTCGCCCGATCTGCGGTCCCGGCTCGCCGCCGGCCTCGGCTTCGCCCACCGGGCCCTCGAAGAGCACACCGTGCTCCAGCATCTCCTGGCCACCGAGCCGGCGGGCGTCCTGCCCCAGCTGCACCAGACGGTGCCGCTGGTCCTCGCCGTGCTGCGCGACGCGCTCGTCCCCCATGTCGAGGCCGAGCCCCGCCGTCGGCCCGAGGTCGACCCCGTCGCCGCGGCCGAGTGGCTGGCCCGGATGTTCCTCTCGTTCCTGGCTGACGGCGGTCGCTGGGACCTCGACGACCCCGCCGAGGTGCAGCGCCTCGTCGACAGCGAGCTCCTCGCCGGGATCGTCACCGGCTGAGGTCTTCGCCGTCACTCGCTTCGCTCCGTTCCGGCGAGTTGTGTCGCCCTCGCTGCGCCCGGTCGTTGCGTCCTCGGCCGACTTCGTCGCCCTGCGGCCGATGCCTGGGGGTTCCGCCCCCAGACCCCCAGCGCCTGCGGCGGTCGACGGGCGCGGCGCGGCGCGGTCCTAGGGCCCCGGGGGGCCGGGGGCGCCGGGCGCCGATTGGTCCGTCCGGCCCTTCAGCCGGAGCCGGCGGCGACCGAACACGCTGACATGGC
>JACDCH010000314.1 GCA_013694495.1 Acidimicrobiia bacterium
CGCTCACGCTGCTCGCCGGCCCCCGCCCCGACGACCACCAGCGGCTGGTGGCCGCCGTCGCCGCCGCGCCGGGACCGCACCGCGTCCTGCCGATCCGGTTGGCGACGGCCGGCGTGCGGGTTGCCCCCGGCTAGTTACCCGTCGGTAGCTTCGCCGCCCGTGCCACCGCAGCCGCCCAAGCGAGACGTCGTCCTCCATGGCCACAGGGTCGTCGTCCGCATGGGTGGGCCGCCCGTCGCCGAGGGCGCTCCCGTCGTGCTGCTCGTGCACGGCATGGCCGGCAGCTCGGCCACGTGGAAGGAGGTCCTGCCGGCGCTGGCCGAGCGCTACACGGTGGTGGCGCCCGACCTCCTCGGCCACGGCGAGTCCGACAAGCCGGCGCACGACTACTCCCTCGGTGGGCACGCCAACGTCCTGCGCGACCTGATGATCGCCCTCGGCATCGAGCGGGCCACGGTCGTGGGCCAGTCGCTCGGAGGAGGGGTGGCGATGCAGTTCACGTACCAGCACCCCGATCGCGCCGAGCGCCTCGTGCTCGTGTCGAGCGGCGGGCTCGGCCCCGAGGTGTCGTGGATGCTCCGGGCCCTCACGCTGCCCGGCGCCGAGTACCTGATGCCGCTCGTCTTCCCCGGCGTCGTGCGCCAGTGCGGCAACGTCGTCAGCCGCCAGCTGCGCCGGATCGGCATACGGGCCCCGCACCTCGAGCAGGAGTGGCGGGCCTACGTGTCGCTCACCGAGCCGGCGAACCGCCAGTCGTTCGTCCGGACGCTGCGCGCCGTCGTCGGCCCCGGCGGGCAGACGGTGAGCGCCCATGACCGCCTCTACCTCGCCTCGCAGCTGCCGACCCTGATCCTCTGGGGCGAGCGCGACCGGATCATCCCGGTGCACCACGCCCAGGCCGCCCACGAGGCCATCCCCGGCAGCCGCCTCGTGCTGTTCGAGGAGTCGGGTCACTTCCCCCATGCCGAGGAGCCGTACCGCTTCGTCGACGAGGTGGTGGCGTTCATCGAGAGCACCGATCCGATGCAGCTCGACGAGCCGGCGTGGCGCGCCCTCCTCGCCGCCGGCCCCGCCGTCCGCTGAGCTTCTCGAGGTCGACGTCGGTGCCGCCTCGCCGCGTGCAACCGGAGGGTGCCAGCAGGACCCTTCGTCACGTACGCACCCTCCGGTCGAGCGCCACCACCCGTCGAGCGTGCGACCGCGAAGTCCTCAGCCGAGGCGGCGGCGGAGCTCCACGAACACCTCGGTGCCGACGATCGCCTCGAGCTCCTCGGCCAGCGACTCGATCACGGGGCGGTCGCCGACGTAGGCCCGGTCGCCCTCCGTGCAGCACCACGCCATCGTCTCGCCCTCCGCCCCCCAGTCGGCTCGCGACCAGCGGCGCACGGTGGCGACCTCGGTGTCGTCCTCGGCGGGCTGGAAGTCGACGTGGACCGGCAGCTGCCAGCAGACCGACGGCTTCCAGTCGATCGGGGACTCGCCGCTGTCGAGGGCGCCGAGGTGGAGGGCGCAGCCCGCGCCACCGGCGAAGTCGGGGCTGTTCAGGAACACGCAGGCGCCGCCGACCACACGAGTGGCCCGGCGATCGCCGTCGGCGAACACGCCGCCCTCGACGGCCGCGGCGTGGTGCTCGAAGCGGGCCGGGTCGAGGGTCGCGGCGAGGGCGCCGACGGTGCGGGCCTCGTCGTCGCCGTCGAGCACGGCCCCGAACGAGCAGCAGCCCTGACCCAGCTGCTCGGCCGGTTCGGGCCGGACGCCGAGGCACCCTCGACCCCAGATGCAAGTCCAGTCGGAGCGCAGGAATTCCCGGTCGAAGCGCCAGGTCGTGCCCCCTGACTCGACCTCCTCGAAACCCTCGTCCATGCCGGGACGGTAGGCCGAGGTCCCGGAAAGTACGGATCAGCGCCGCCGCGTCGTAGGCTCGGCCGTTCCCCCATTTCTGAGGATGATGAATTGACGAAGGTCAAGGACGATGCGTTCGTGCTCGAAGGCGTGGCCGAAGAGGCCCTGAAGGGCGGGTTCTTCCGCATCTCCATCGACGGCGGGCACGAGGTGCTCGGCCACCTCAGCGGCAAGATGCGCAAGCACCGGATCCGCATCCTCCCGGGCGACCGGGTCCAGGTCGAGGTGTCGGCCTACGACCTCACCCGCGGCCGCATCACCTACCGCTACAAGTAGTGGCGCGCGGCCGGCGCTCGCCGGTCGATCAGGCGGCAACCCCGGCGGTGCCCCGCCGGAGGACCTCCCGGAGCTTGAGGCGGTTGCCCGTGTGGACGATCGCCCTGCGGTAGACGACGGACCCGAACCGGGCCGCCACCGCCAGCGCCAGCAGGCCGATGGCGATCGAGATCGCCATCTCGACGGGTTCGGCCACCCCGAGCGCGATGCGGGCCGGCATCACGAGCGGCGCGGTGAACGGGATGTGGGCGAGCACCGCGCCGAGCGGACTGTCGGCCCCGCTCTGGGCGACGAGCAGCGTGCCCACCAGGAGGACCGAGAGCGGCGTCACGACCGACCCTGCCTCCTCCTGGCGCTCGACCAGGGAGCCGAGCGAGCCGGCGATCGTGAGGTAGAAGGCGACGCCGAGCAGGATCCACGGCGCGCCGCCGAGCAGGGCCACGGCCAGGCCGTCGGGCAGCTCCCCGCCGACGGCGAGCTTCACGGCCACGGGCACGATCCCGGCCGACAGCGTCGCCAATCCGGTGAAGCCGACGCCGATGACCTTGCCGAAGAGCAGCGCGCCGGGCTTCACGATCGCCAGCAGCACCTCGCTGATGCGGTTGGACTTCTCGATGGCGGTGCCGGTGGCGACGCTGACCATCAGCATCAGCAGGATGACGTAGAGGACGGTGGCGACGATGGCGGCGGCGGCCCGGCGGCTCTCGCCGCCGGTGTCGAGCTCCTCCACGAGCGGCGGCGGCGCAGCGAGGATGGCCTGCGCCTCCGCGGCGGGGACGCCGGCCGCCTCGATGCGGGCGGCCAGCACCTCGGCCCCGAGGGCCTGGTGCACGAGGCCGAGCACGAGCTCGTTGTCGCCGGTGCGGGCCACCACCGTGGGCGCGGCGCCACCGACGGCCGCGACATCGGCGGTCTCGGACTCGACCGCCTGGCGCGCCGCCTCGACGTGGTCGAACACCTCGATGTCGACGTCGACGTCGAGGCTCTCGGCGGTGGTGCGCAGCGACGTCTCGAAGGCGGGCGAGAGGTCGACCGAGGCCACCTGGATGTGGGTCCGGCCGTCGCCCACCAGCTCGGGGATGATCATCCCCGCCGACGAGCCCACGAGCAGCACGCCGATGACGATCCAGAACGACCGCAGCCGGAGGGCCTGGCGCACCTCGCGGCCGGCGACGAGGAAGGTGTCCTTCACCGGTTGCTCCCCTGGAGCTCGGGTTCGTCGTCGACGGCCTGGTGGCCGGCGGCGGCGAGGAACAGCTCGGAGAGGCTCGGCGCCTCGACCGCGAAGTCGCGCACCGTCCCGTTGGCCCGGACGGCATCCAGCACGGTGCCGGGGTCGGCGCCGGGCGCCAGCCGCAGCCGGGTGCCGGAGGCGTCGGTCGTCACCGGCTCGGCCAGCCGGCCGTCGACCCACGACGGATCGACGGCGACGTCGACCCTGAGGTAGCGGTCGGCGCTGGCCGCCTTCAGCGCCCGGAGGTCGCCGTGGAGCACGACCCGGCCCCGGTCGATCAGCGTGATGGTCTCGCACAGGTCCTCGACCAGGTCGAGCTGGTGGCTGGAGAAGAGCAGGTTCCGGCCGGCCCGCACGTGGGCGAGGATCACGTCGGACAGGAAGCCGACGGCGACGGGGTCGAGGCCCGAGAAGGGCTCGTCGAGCACGAGGAGCGACGGCTCGTGGACCATCGCCGCCGCGAGCTGCACCCGCTGGGCCATGCCGCCCGACAGCTTCAGGATCTTGTCCTTGGCCCGATCGGCCAGGCCGAGCTGCTCGAGCAGGACCGCGGCGCGACGTTCGCCCGTGGCCCGGTCGAGCCCGTGCAGGCGGGCGATCCACGTGAGCTGGTCGATCACCCGCATGTCGCGGTACAAGCCTCGCTCCTGGGGCATGTAGCCCCACGACCGACGGTCGCCGTCGGTGGCGGCGCGCCCGCCCCACTCGACGCGACCGGCGTCGGGCGTGAGCACGCCGAACAGGATCCGCATGAGCGTGGTCTTGCCGGCGCCGTTCGGGCCGAGCAGCCCGATGACCCGCCCAGGGGGCACCTCGAGGTCGACGGCGTCGAGGACGACGCGGCTGCCGAAGCGTTGGCTGATCGCCGCCGCACGCAACGTGTTGACCACCGGCTCTCCTCGTGCGGTCCAGTCGGTGCCCGACGCCGGAGCTTAACGGGGCTCGGCGGTGGAGACCGACGGCGCCGGCGGCGCCGTGCTGCGCTTCGGGTGGCGGTGGACGAGGCCGTCGCGCACGCTGAGGACGGCGGTCGCGGTGTCGGCGAGCGCGGCGGTGAGCGCGCCGTCGCGCACGATGAGCCGCAGCGATGCTCCCGTGCCGGGAACGCTCACCAGCCCCGATCCCCCGGGCTCGGGCGAGCGGGTGACGCCGGCCGCCTCCCAGTCGAGGCGCTGGTCCGGCTCGAGCGCCGCTTCGAGAGCGACGATCACGGCCTGGGTGCGCAACGACGCAAGGAGGGCGCGGTTCTCCCGGG
>JACDCH010000327.1 GCA_013694495.1 Acidimicrobiia bacterium
GGCCGAGGCCCTGCGCGGCAGGGCCGCCGCGGGCTGAATCGGGCCGCGGTCCCGCCGCCGGCTGCCGCTACCTTCGACCGGCCTATGGCCGACATCGCGATCACGCTCCCGGACGGTTCCCAGCGCCAGGTCGCGCCGGGCACGACCGCCGGCGAGCTGGCTGCGTCGATCGGACGGCGGCTCGGCGAGGCGGCGGTCATCGCCGTGGTGAACGGCACCGAGCGCGACCTGAGCTGCGCCCTCGAGGACGGCGACGAGGTGGCGGTCATCACTGCCGATTCCGACCGGGGCCTGTTCACGATCCGCCACTCCACCGCCCACGTGCTGGCCCAGGCGGTGCTCGACCTGTTCCCCGGCGCCACGTTCGGCATCGGCCCGCCGGTCGAGGACGGCTACTACTACGACTTCGAGCTGCCGCCCGGCGACGACGGCAAGCCGGGCACGTTCTCGCCCGAGGACCTCGACCGGGTCGACGCCCGCATGCGCGAGATCATCGCCGAGGCCCAGCCCTTCGTGCGCGACGAGCTCGACGCCGACGCGGCCCGCAAGGTGTTCGCCGGCCACCGCTTCAAGCTGCTGATCATCGACGACGCCTCCACCGACCCGATGTCGGCCACGGAGTCGGGACTCGTCCGCACCTACGAGAACCCGCCGCCGGCGCCGAAGGACGACGCGCCGTTCGCCGGCTACCCCGGGTTCATCGACCTGTGCCGGGGCCCGCACGTGCCGGCCACCAACCGGTTCCTCGGGCACTTCAAGCTGATGCGCATCGCCGGCGCCTACTGGAAGGGCGACGAGAGCAACCCGCAGCTGCAGCGCATCTACGGCACGGCGTGGGCCAGTGCCAAGGAGCTCGCGGCCCACCTCCACCGCCTCGAGGAAGCCGACAAGCGCGACCACCGCAAGCTCGGCGTCGAGCTCGACCTCTTCAGCTTCCCCGAGGAGATCGGCTCGGGCCTCGCCGTCTTCCATCCCAAGGGCGGGCTCGTGCGCCGGCTCATGGAGGACTACTCGCGCCTGCGCCACGAGCAGGCCGGCTACGAGTTCGTCAACTCGCCGCACATCACCAAGGCCGGGCTGTTCGAGACGAGCGGGCACCTCGAGTGGTTCGCCGAGGGGATGTTCCCGCCGATCCACTTCGAGGACGAGGGCGGCGAGAACGGCCAGGACTACTACCTGAAGCCGATGAACTGCCCGTTCCACACGCTCATCTTCCGGTCGCGGCCCCGCAGCTACCGGGAGCTGCCGCTGCGGCTGTTCGAGTTCGGATCGGTCTACCGCTACGAGAAGTCCGGTGTGCTGCACGGCCTCACGCGGGTGCGGGGCATGACGATGGACGACGCCCACATCTACTGCACGAAGGAGATGATGGCCGAGGAGCTCACCAGC
Source organism: Acidimicrobiia bacterium (assembly GCA_013694495.1). GTDB lineage: Bacteria > Actinomycetota > Acidimicrobiia > Acidimicrobiales > JACDCH01 > JACDCH01. The sequence continues at coordinate 1,390 of JACDCH010000327.1, forward strand.
CTCCTCGACTTCGTCCTCGACCTGCTGCGCGACTACGGCCTCGACGACTTCCACCTCGAGCTCTCCACCCGGCCCGAGCACAAGGCCGTCGGCTCCGACGAGGAGTGGGAGGAGGCCACCGAGGCGCTCCGGCAGGCGGCCTCCACCAAGGAGCTCCCGCTCGTGCTCGACGAAGGCGGCGGCGCCTTCTACGGCCCCAAGATCTCCGTGCAGGCGCGCGACGCGATCGGGCGCACCTGGCAGCTCTCGACCATCCAGGTCGACTTCCAGACGCCGCAGCGCTTCGACATCCACTACGTCGGCGCCGACAACGAGCGGCATCAGCCGATCATGATCCACCGGGCGCTGTTCGGCTCGATCGAGCGGTTCTTCGGCGTGCTCGTCGAGCACTACGCCGGCGCCTTCCCGGCCTGGCTGGCGCCGGTGCAGGTGCGGGTGCTCGGGGTCCGCAACGACCACGACGCCTACGCCCACCGCATCGTCGACCGGCTGCGGGCCGAGGGCTTCCGCGCCGACGCGGTGCACGCCGACGACAAGCTCGGCAACCGGATCCGCAAGGCCAAGCTCGAGAAGCTGCCCTACATCCTCGTGGTGGGCGACGACGACGTCGCCGCCGGGACCGTGGGCGTGAACCGGCGGGGGGGCGACGCACCCGAGCGGGGGGTCCACGTCGACGCGTTCGTCGACTCCTTGCGCGCCGAGGTCGTCGCCCACTCGTGAGCGTGCGGTGAGCGCCGGCGGCCTCGAGCGGCTCTGGGCCGGCTGGCGGTCGGCGTACGTCGCCGGCCACGCCGAGGGCACGGCCGACGCCGCGATCACCGAGGGCGGCTCGGTCTTCACCCGCATCCTCGCCAGCGGCCGACCCGACGGCGAGACGGGCGTCGTGCACCGCGGCGAGCGGGTCTTCACGATCCTGAACCGGTTCCCGTACGGCAGCGGTCACCTCCTGTGCATGCCCTACCGGGAGGTGGCCGACCTCCTCCAGCTGACGCCGGACGAGTCCGCCGAGCTGTGGGCCGAGATCCGCGCTGCCGTGGCCGCCGTCACCGCCGCCTACCGGCCCGACGGCGTGAACGTCGGGATGAACCTGGGGGAGGGGGCGGGCGCCGGGGTGCCGGGTCACCTGCACGCCCACGTGCTGCCCCGCTGGCACGCCGACTCCAATTTCATGACCGCCACCGCCGAGACGCGGGTGCTGCCCGAGGCGCTGCCCGACACGTTCCGCAGGGTCGTGCTCGCCTGGCCGGATCGGTAGCCGGACAGGGCCCGCCGCTACCGTCGACCAGCGCATGGCCGACGACGAGGACACCACCGACGCCGAGGTCCGCGACGAGCTCCCCGCCGACCTCGTGGCCGCGGGCTACGTCGGCCCCTACGTGTTCCCGAACAACAACAAGCGGCGCATCCCGGCCGTCCTCTACGCCGTGCTCGGCGTCGGGTGCATCGCAGCGTGGGCCATCGCCGGCGACGGCGCCGTCCTCGTGAACGCTGGCGTGCTGGCCGCCGGGATCGGGCTGCTGCTGTTCGGCGCCTACTCGTGGCAGTCGGGCTTCGACCTCGACGTCGACGAGCGCGACGCCCTCGTGGCCGCCTCCCGGGCGGTCGGGTTCCCGGTCGGCCATGCGTCGGCGCAGCTCGGCTGGCGCGGGCTGCGCAGTCGGCCGACGTGGCGCATCCTCCTCTACTCGGCCGACGAGCCGCCGGCGACAAGGGGCCTGGTGCTCGTCGACGGCGTGGACGGCACCGTGCTCGAGCACTTCACCGAGGCCAACCCGGAGGACTGGGCGGGCTGAGATGAAGGGTTCCCGACCGCCTCGGGCGAAGCCCCTGACGCGGGAACCCGGAATCGAATCGAGACGCAGGAAGCCCGTTCGGCAATCAGCTGCTGGTCGCCAGGGCGCCGGCCACGACCCGGTCGACGAGGTTGGGCGGGACCACCTCGTCGTGGTCGTGCTCGATCGTGAAGCGCCCCCGACCGCCGGTCAGCGACCGCAGCTCGGCGGCGTAGCGCACGACCTCCCCGGTGGGGGCGGTGGCCGTGACGACCTGGCGCCCGGGCGCGGCGGGGCTCGTCCCGATCACGCGGCCCCGGCGGCTGTTGAGGTCGCCGAGCACGTCGCCCAGCAGCTCGGACGGGACGTCGACCTCGAGCCGGGACACCGGTTCGAGCACGACGGGCGCGGCGGCGGCGACGGCGTCGCGGAAGGCGAGCCGGGCGGCGAGCTTGAACGCCAGCTCCGAGGAGTCGACCGGATGCTCCTTGCCGTCGAGCAGCGTGACGGCCACGTCGACGACGGGGAACCCCCGCACGCCACCGTCGGCCATCGCCTCCTCGACGCCCTTCTGCACGGCCGGGAAGTAGCCCCGGCTCACGGCGCCGCCGACGACCTTGACGTCGAAGCTGAAGCCCTCGCCCCGCTCGAGGGGCTCCACCCGTAGCGTGCACACGGCGTACTGGCCGTGGCCGCCGGTCTGCTTCTTGTGCTTCCCCTCGGCTTCGGACGTGGTGGTGATGGTCTCGCGGTAGGCGACGCGCACCGGCTCGGTGTCGACGTGCACGCCGAAGCGACGAGCGAGGCGGTCGATCGCCACCGAGAGCTGGAGGTCGCCCAGCCCGCGCAGCAGGAGCTGGCCGGCCGAGTTGCGATCGACCGACAGCGTCGGGTCCTCCTCGCACAGGCGAGCCAGCGCGGGCCCGAGCTTGTCGTCGTCGCTCTGTGAGCGGGGCACGAGGGCGGCCGCGGCGACCGGCGGCGGGAGGCGCACCGGCTCGATACGGACCGGCTTGCCCTTGGGGGCGAGGACGTCGCCGGTCTGCGTACCGGTGAGCTTCGACACCACGCCGATGTCGCCGGCGGCGATGGACGGGACGTCGAGGTGCTCCTTGCCCCGCATCGTGAAGATCCGGTGCAGGCGCCCGTCGGCGCCGGTGCGGGTGTTGACGAGGTGGTCGTCGGGCCGCACCTGTCCCGAGAGCACACGGAACAGCGACAGGTCGCCGAAGTTGTCGGCGATGGTGTGGAACACGACGGCCAGCGGCTCGCCCGCTGGGTCGCAGGCGACCTCGACCACGGTCGGGTCGCTGTCGGAACCGGCGAGGACGGTGGCGGGGCGATCGGTCGGCGGCGGGCCGATCTCCACCAGGAAGTCGGCCAGGCGGTCGACGCCCACGCCGCTGAGGGCCGACCCGCAGAGCACCGGGAACTCCTGCTGGTGCTCCATCTCCACCGTCAGGGCGTGCTCGAGCTCGGGCACCGAAGGCACGTCGTCGGCCAGGAACCGCTCAAGCAGCTCGTCGTCGCCGGCGACGATCTCCTCGATGACCGCATCGTGCACCCGGCGCTCCTCGTCGGACAGCTCGGGCGGCACAGCGGCGCCGTGGATCACCTGGCCGCCCTCGTAGAGGTCGGCGGTCTCGTTGAGGACGTCGACCACGCCATGCAGCGCAGCCTCCTTGCCGATCGGCAGCTCGAGCAGGGCGAAACCCGCGCCGAAGCGCCCACGGAGCTGGGCGACGACGCGGTCGTAGTCGGAGCGCTCGCGGTCGAGCTTGTTCACGAACACCAGCCGGGGCACGCCGAGCGAGCCGGCCAGCTCCCAGGCCGCCTCGGCCTGGGCCTCGAGGCCCTCGACGGCCGACACCACGAGCACGGCGAGGTCGGCCACCGACAGGGCGGCGTGGAGCGCGCCGGCGCAGTCGGCCTCGCCGGGGCAGTCGAGGAGGTTGATCTTGTGGTCGCGCCACTCGAACGGGGCGAGGGCGAGCGACAGGGACATGCCGCGGTCGCGCTCCTCGGGCTCGTGGTCGCAGGTGGTCGTCCCGTCCTCGACGCGACCACGGCGGGGGATGGCCCCCGCCGTGTGCAGCAACGCCTCTGCCAGTGTGGTCTTGCCGGACCCGTGGTGGCCGACCAGGGCCACGTTGCGGATCCGCTCCGGTTCGTACCGACGCACGGCGCCTCCTGACTGCACGCCCCGATGGGCGCACCCCTGGGCAACGCAGCGTAGGAGGATCTCGTCGCCGCCGCTCGGGCTCGGGTATCGTGTGCGAACTCTTGCAAGCACCCCGCGCCTTGCCTTTCCCCCCTGGACCCGACTGATGCTCGACAGGAACTTCCGCGCCCAGTTCGAGAAGCAGATCCGACCCGTCGGCCACAACCTGAAGCGCACGGGGATCACCGCCGATCACCTCACGATCCTCGGCGTGGTCATGGCGCTGGCCGCTGCCGTGGCCATCGGCAACGGGGCCCTGCGGGCCGGCTTCCTCCTCCTCGCGCTCAGCGCCATCCCCGACGTGCTCGATGGCGCCGTCGCCAAGGCCTCGGGCACCGCGTCGCCTCGCGGCGCCTTCTTCGACTCCGTGTCCGACCGCGTCGCCGACGCGCTCCTCCTGGGCGGCGTGGCGTGGCACCTGTCCACCACCCACCCCGGCCGCATCGCGGTGCTGCCGCTGGCGGTGCTCGGCTTCTCGATGCTCATCAGCTACGAGCGGGCCAAGGCCGAGGCCCTCGGCTTCGACGCCCGGGGCGGCGTGATGGAGCGGGCCGAGCGGCTGGTGCTCCTCGGGTTCTCCCTCCTGTTCGAGGTCATCCTCATCCCGGCGCTGTGGCTGATGCTGGTCCTCACCGCCGTCACCGCCGTCCAGCGCTTCGTCACCGTCTGGCGCCAGGCCAGCGCCCCCCGGCCGGCCCCGGTCAGCCGGCGCTGGCAGGCGCGCCGGGCGGCGCGCACCACCGATCGCGTCAAGCTGCGCCGCGACCGGGTCCAGCGCAACCGGCGCCCCTGAGATGGAGGGTTCCCGACCGCCGCGGGCGAAGCCCTCCGACGCGGGAACCCGGAACCGAACGAAGACACAGAAAGGACTTGCGGCCCCATGATCGTCGACCACGAATCCGTCCGCAGGTCCTGAGCCGTCGGTCGGCCCAGTCCATGCCCAGCCGCGCCCTCCGGCTCTTCCACCTCGGTTCCTGGGCGTCGCGCCACGCGCCGGCGCCGGTGGCCTCGGCCGCTTCCGGCCTGGCCGGCGCGATCGCGGTCGCGATGGCGGGGGACAAGCGCCAGCAGGTGGAGCGGAACCTCCGGCGCATCCACGGCCGCCCGCTGTCACGATGGGAGCTGCAACGTGGCGTCCAGGCGACGTTCGCCAACTACGCCCGCTACTGGATCGAGTCGTTCCGCCTGCCCGGCACACCGCCGGAGGTGCTCGACGCCGGCATCGCCATCGAGGGCTGGGAGCACGTCGAGGCCGGCCTCGAGCGCGGCCACGGGGTGATCCTCGCCCTGCCCCACCTGGGCTCCTGGGAGTGGGCCGGGTTCTGGGTGGCGGCGTGCAAGGAGGTGCCGATCAGCGTCGTGGTCGAATCGCTCGAGCCCCGCGACGTCTACGAGTGGTTCGTCGGGCTGCGCGAGTCCTTCGGCATGCACGTGATCCCGCTCGGGCCACGCGCCAGCTCCGAGGTCCTCGCTGCCCTCCGGGCCAACCACCTCGTGTGCCTGCTCAGCGACCGCGACATCAGCGGCAGCGGCATCGAGGTCGAGTTCTTCGGCGAGACCACCACGCTGCCCGCCGGCCCGGCCACGCTGGCGCTGCGCACGGGCGCGGCGCTGATCCCGACGGCTGCGCTGTACGAGGGCGGACACCGGCGCGGGATCGTCCGGCCGGCCCTCGACCCGACCCGGACCGGCCCGTTCCGCCAGGACGTGAGGCGCCTCACCCAGGAGCTGGCCCACGAGCTCGAGGCCTTCATCCGGCTGGCGCCCGAGCAGTGGCACCTGCTGCAGCCGAACTGGCCGTCCGACGCCCTCGCCGCGGAGCCCGCTTGAAGATCGGCATCATCTGCCCGTACAGCGTGTCGGTCCACGGCGGCGTGCAGATGCAGGTGCTCGGGCTGGCCCGCTCGCTGCGCGCCCTCGGCCACGACGCGCTGGTGCTCGCCCCGAGCGATGGCCCGCCCCCTGAGGTCGGGATCATCGTCGTCGGCAGCAGCGTGGCGACGCCCGCCAACGGGTCGGTGGCGCCCATCGCCCCCGGACCGGCGGCGCAGCTGCGCACCCTGCGGGCCCTGCGCGACGAGGCGTTCGACGTGGTCCACCTGCACGAGCCGCTGGCGCCGGGCCCGACCCTCACGACCCTCACGGTCCACCCGACCCCGCTGCTCGGCACGTTCCACGCCGCCGGCGTGAGCGCGGCCTACCGCTACCTGCGCCCCGCGGTGCGGCGGCTGGCGGCCCGGCTCGACCACCGTTGCGTCGTGTCGGCCGATGCCGAGGCCCTCGCCGCCCGCTACCTCGGCGGCGCCTACACCCGCCTCTGGAACGGGATCGACGTCGAGGCCCACGAGGCCGCCGAGCTGTGGCCGACCGACGGCCCGACCGTCTTCTTCATCGGGCGGCACGAACCCCGCAAGGGGCTCGACGTGCTCCTCGCCGCGCTGGCCCGGCTGCCGGCCGACGTGCGGGTGTGGGTGGGCGGCGACGGCCCCGACCGCGAGGCGCTCCAGGCGCGCTACGGCTCTGATTCGCGCATCGAGTGGCTCGGCCGCATCGACGACGCCGAGAAGCTGCGCCGGCTCCGGGGGGCCGACGTGCTGTGCGCGCCGGCGGTGCGGGGCGAGTCGTTCGGCATCGTCCTGCTCGAGGGGATGGCGGCCGGTGCCGCGGTGGTGGCATCGGACCTCGACGGCTACCGCAACGTCGCCACCCACGAGGTCGACGCCCTCCTCGCCC
>JACDCH010000359.1 GCA_013694495.1 Acidimicrobiia bacterium
GCTCACGCTCGCCAGCGGCGGCGTCCTCGGCGCCGCCGCGAGCGCCGCGGCCGCGTACCGGTGGTCGGTCTCCGCCGGCGAGCGCGAGGAGCTGCTGCGCTCGCTCAGGGACCGCCCGGCGGCCGACCTGTCGTCGTGAACAGCACGACCAGGGCGCGTGGCTCGTCCGGCGTCGGCGCGGCGATGTCGTGCTCCACCAGGACCCGGTCGACCGATCCGGCGAACAGGGCGAGGATCGCGGCCGTCGACGTGAGCCGCTCCTCGGAGCCGGGGAGGTAGCCGAAGGCGGCCTCGATCGCCTCGTTCGTGTCGGGGTTCCACTCGATCCCGACTGCAACGGTGGCGCCGGGGCGGGCGACCCGCACGATCTCGGACGCGGCGCGCTGCTTGTCGTCGCTGTAGGCCAGCACCCAGCCGGCCACGACGGCGTCGAAGCTGTCGTCGGCATAGGGCAGCGAATGCATGTCGCCGAGATCGACCCAGGGCGAGTAGCTGATGAGGTCGACCGCCCGGAGGTGACGGCGGTCGAAACCGTGGGCCAGCAGCGCCAGGAGCTCGCCCTCGGTGCGGGGACCGATCGACAGCACGTCGGCATCGGGACCGAGCTGCTCGACGACCGACAGCGGCCGGATCAAGAAGAGAGACCGGACCACTGCCAGGTCGCCCATGCCGCTGACGTTGTGGTGGACGGTGTCGCCCGAGACCGCGGCCGATCCCTCGAGCGTACGGAGGCGTCGCCGCACCGTGACGTACCACCGGTAGCGGGCCGTGGCGACGACGTGGCGAACCGCGTCGACGTGGAGCAGCTGGTGGAGCGAGTGGCGGAGAAGCCCCTTGTGGCGGCGGACGAGGCTGGGGTGGGGCATCAGCGGCGGGGATCCTCGGCGAGCAGGCGGCGGTAGGCGCCGGGGTGGGAGGCGATGGCGGCGCGGAGCGCCGGGGCGGCTACGGGGACCGACGGCCGGTCGAGCGGCTTGCCGAACAACGACGTCGAGCACTCGAGCTGGAACACGAGCCGGTGGCCCTCGACCACGTTGAGGCCCTTGTGCAACCCCCGGGTGTCGGCCAGGAACATCGACCCCCGAGGTCCGGTGATCTCGACCAAGGCGTCGGCACCGTAGTGACCGAGGACCTCGGCGTCGGTGAAGCGACGGTCGGCGCGCAGCTGGCGCGGCAGGTCGCGGTGCGAGCCCTTCACGTAGTGGTGCGGCCCGTTCGCCGGGCCGACGTCCGTGAGGTACACGAACAGCTTCACGAACCGGAGGCGGTCGAGGTCGAAGTGGAACTGCTGCGCCGCAGCCGACGACTCCGCCGTCGATGGCGCGGTCCACCACATCGCCACCAGGTCGTGGACCGGCGCCCCGCCGAGGTACTCCTGGGCCACGGCGAGCACGGACTCGTCGCCGAGCAGGGTCTGGACCATCTCGTCCTGCAGCAGCACCGCCTCGGGCACGTCGTAGCGGACCGCCTCGGGTGCGCCGGCGTCGAAACGGGCCCGGTCGGGACCGGGCCTGAAGCGGGCCACGACGTCGCAGTCGGCGGCGACGGCAACCGCCTCGAGGGCGGCACACTCGGCCTCGGGCAGTCGGGATCGCAGCAAGACGACGCCGTCGCGCCGGAGGGCAGCCGCAGCGTCGGCGACCTCGCCGGCGAGCACGCCCGAAGCCGCGCCGAGGTCCAGGCGCGGGCGCTCGCGGGTGGACCGGTCGGCCAACGCATCGAACGCCTGGGGGCGGGCCGAGCCGAACAGCTTGCGCATCGCCGCGTACCCGAGCCCGGAGGTGCGATCGGTGCCGAGGTAGCGGCGGTAGGCCCGCTCGACGATCGGTTCGAGCACGAGACGGCTCCCGATCCGGCTCTGGAGGGGCCCGACGAGACGGCGCCGGAGGGGCTGGCTCACCGTCCGCCGCCCCGGCCGCCGACGGTGCTGCGGATCGTGCGGCCGACGATGCGCAGGTCGAGCGCCAGGCTCTGGTGGCTGAGGTACCAGAACTCGTACTGCAGCTTCTCGAGCGTGTCCCGCTCGTCGCCCGCGTAGCCGTACTTCACCTGGGCCCACCCGGTGAGCCCGGGGCGGACCAGGTGGCGCATGTCGTAGAACGGGAGCTTCTCGACGAGGTCGGCGACGTAGTGGGGCTGCTCGGGCCGGGGGCCGACGACGGAGAGATCGCCCCGCAGGATGTTCAGCGCCTGCGGGAGCTCGTCGAGGTGGGTCTTCCGCAGGAAGCGTCCGAACGGCGTGATGCGGGGGTCGTCGCACTGCGTCCACGTCGGGTCCTCCCCCGCCGGGGCGGGCCGCATCGTGCGGAATTTCAGGATCGTGAACACGACGTCGTTCTTGCCGACCCGCTCCTGGCGGTAGAAGAGCCGGCCCCTGTTGCCGGCCAGGTCGCCCAGGACGACGAAGGGCACGGCGACCGCGAGAAGGACGGTGGCGCCCAGGCCGACCCCGACGTCGATCACCCGCTTGAGCCGGCTGTAGCGGCCGCCGTGCACCTCGCGGATGTCGAACAGCAGCGACTGCCGCTCCAGCTCCGAGAGCGGCAGCTTGCCCAGCCACTCGTCGTAGAACAGGGAGAGCGTGCGTACCCGGATGCCGTTCTCGTGCAGCGCCGCCGCCTGGCTGACGATGCCGGGCTCGGCCAGCGCAGCGCGGTCGAGCACCACGAGGTTGACGGCCGCCGCGACGGCCCGCTCGACGAGCGGCCGTGACCGCGGTCGGACCGCGGCCGCGTCTGCCGAGGTGAGGTGCTCGACGAGCACGGCCGGCCGCTCGGGCTCGTCGGCCAGCTCGTCGCGCAGGGCGGCGGCCTCCTCGGGGTCGCACACGGCCAGCAGCCGGTCGCGCAGCTCCGCCCGGGCTCGGCCGCCCCGGGCGATGGCGACGCACGCCATCGCCCACCCGAACACGAGCCCGCTCGACCCGAACACAACGAACCGGGGCAGGAGCGGCGAACCGGTCACGAGCTGCACCAGCGAGATGCCGACGGCCCCGGCGAGGGCGGCGGCCCCCGCCGAGGTCCCGGCCTGCCGCGGGCTCCGGGGCAGGTCCGGCAGCCCGGCGCCGTAGGTGGCGACGATCAGGGTGAGCCCGTACGCCACCGTCCACGGGAACCGCGACGTGCCCAGCACGTCGTAGGCCTCGCGGTCGGCGTGCATCACGGCGAGGACGCCGACGATGCCCACGATCCCGAGGTAGAGCAGCGGACGGGCGAGCTTCCTCAAGCGTCCGGTTCCTCCATCATCGACATCGTCGGTCGCCGGGCACCGGGACTCAAGGGACGCACACCCCCAGCGTCGCCGATACGGGCGGCCCGGGCGGGCGTCCGGCTTGTCGCCGCCGGGAGCGTACGCTCCGCCGGGATGGACTGGCGGTCGAAGGCCCGCGCCCAACGGGTGCTGGGTCGTGTGCCGTACGGCACCCACATGAACTACGTCCTTCAGCGCTTCGTCACGCACACCTACCCCCGCCGGGGAGCGGCCCTCGACGAGGTCGTGGCCACGGCGCGCCGCCACCACGGCAACATCGAGCGCTTCGGCCCCCGACCGGCGTCGGCCTCGACCACGCTGGAGTTCGGGGCCGGTTGGGACCTCGCCACGCCGGTCGCCATGGCCGCGCTCGGCGTCGAACGCCAGCTCGTGCTCGACCTGCGCCGTGTCGCCCGCCTGTCGCTGGTCCGGGGCGCGGTCGAGGACCTGAGCGAGCGCGGCCTCCTCACCGCGCCGGCGGTGCCGGCGGGCGGCGCGACGCTGTCGTCGTACCTCGACCCGCTGGGCATCGAGTACCAGGCGCCGGCGGACGCTCGGCACACGGGCCTGCCCGACGGCTCCGTCGACGTGGCACTGTCCACGAGCACGCTCGAGCACATCGGGGTCGACGACATCAGGACGATCCTGGCCGAGCTCCGTCGCGTGCTGCGCGCCGACGGCGTCTGCTCGTTCGCCATCGACTACCACGACCACTACGCGAGCGGTGACCCGTCGATCCACGGGCTGCATTTCCTGCGGTACCCGGCACCGGCCTGGAAGCGGTGGAACTGCGCGCTGCAGTTCCAGAACCGGCTCCGCCACCCGGACTTCCTCGACCTGTTCGACGAGGGCGGGTTCGAGGTGCTCGACGTCGAGGCCGTCCACGACCCCTCGCTCCCCGACCACATCGAGCTGGCGGCGGAGTTCCGGCACTACACCGACGCCGAGCTCCGGACGACCGACGGCTGGTTCGTGCTCCGGCCCCGCTGAGGGTCAGCGCCGGGCGACCGCCTTCGCCTTCGCCGGCGCCTCGGCGGCCAGGATGAAACCGAGGAACCGGCCGGTGTGGCTGCCCTCGAAGGCGGCGACGTCCTCGGGCGTGCCCTCGCACACCACCATGCCGCCGCCCGACCCGCCCTCGGGCCCGAGATCGACGATCCAGTCGGCCGTCTTGACCACGTCGAGGTTGTGCTCGATGACGAGCACCGTGTTGCCGGCGTCGACGAGCCGGGACAGGACCGTGAGCAGCTTGCGGATGTCCTCGAAGTGGAGGCCGGTGGTGGGCTCGTCGAGGATGTAGATCGTGTGGCCGGTGCCCCGCTTGGCTAGCTCCGAGGCGAGCTTGACCCGCTGGGCCTCGCCGCCGGACAGGGTGGGCGCGGGCTGCCCGAGGCGCACGTAGCCGAGCCCGACGTCGACGATCGTCTGCATGTGGCGGGCGATGACGGGCTGGTTCGAGAAGAAGGTCAACGCCTCCTCGCAGCTCAGGTCGAGCACGTCGCTGATGTTCTTGCCCTTGAACGTGATGTCGAGGGTGTCGCGGTTGTAGCGGGCGCCCTTGCACACCTCGCACGGCACGTACACGTCCGGCAGGAAATGCATCTCGATCTTGATGGTGCCGTCGCCGGCGCACGCCTCGCAGCGACCGCCGGAGACGTTGAAGCTGAACCGGCCGGGCAGGTAGCCCCGGACCTTGGACTCCTGCGTCTGGGCGAAGAGCTTGCGGACGTGGTCGAACACGCCCGTGTAGGTGGCGGGGTTGCTGCGGGGCGTGCGGCCGATGGGCGACTGGTCGATGTCGATGACCTTGTCGAGGTGCTCGATGCCCTCGACCCGCGTGTGCAGCCCCGTGGGCGTGCGCGACTTGTAGATCTTCTGCATCAACGACCGGTGGAGGATGTCGTTGACCAGCGTCGACTTGCCCGAGCCCGACACGCCCGTGACGGCGACGAACAGGCCGATCGGGAATTCGACGTCGATGTTGCGGAGGTTGTGCTCCCGGGCGCCCCGCACCACCAGCTTCTTGTCGGTGGGCGGCCGGCGGTGGGCCGGCACCGGGATGCTCCGGCGCCGCGACAGGTACTGCCCGGTGACGGACTCCTTCGACTTGAGGAGCCCCTTGTAGGGGCCGGAGTACACGACCGAGCCGCCGTGCTCACCGGCGCCCGGACCGATGTCGACGACGTGATCGGCGATGCGGATCGTGTCCTCGTCGTGCTCGACGACGATCACGGTGTTGCCCAGGTCGCGCATGCGGATCATCGTCTCGATGAGCCGGTGGTTGTCGCGCTGGTGGAGGCCGATGGACGGCTCGTCGAGCACGTAGAGCACGCCGACGAGGCCCGATCCGATCTGGCTGGCGAGGCGGATGCGCTGCGCCTCGCCGCCGGCGAGCGTGGCCGCGGTGCGGGACAGGCTGAGGTAGTCGAGCCCGACCGCGAGGAGGAAGCCGATGCGGTCGTCGACCTCCTTCACCACCCGCTCGGCGATCATGCGGTCGCGCTCGGAGAGCTCGAGGCCGGCAAAGAACTCGGCTGCCTCCCGGATCGACATCGCGCACACCTCGGCGATGTTGCGGCCGTTGATCGTGACCGCCAGCGTGAGCGGCTTGAGGCGGGCCCCACCGCAGGCGACGCAGGGCACTTCCCGCATCCAGCCTTCGATCTGCTCGCGCTGCGTGTCGCTCTCGGACTCGGTGTGGCGGCGCTGCAGGTACGGGATCACGCCCTCGTAGTTGGCGTTGTAGGTGCGGACCCGGCCGTAGCGGTTCTTGTAGCGGACGACGACCTTCTTGCCGCCGGACCCGTGCAGGATCGTCTTCCTGGCCTTGGCCGGCAGCTTCTCCCAGGGCTGGTCGATCGGGATCGACTGCTCGTCGCAGACGCCCTCGAGGAGGCGCTGGAAGTAGGTCTGGTGGCCGCCGGCCCAGGGCGCCACCGCGCCCTCCGAGATCGACAGGGCGGGGTCGGGAACGACCAGCTCCGGGTCGACCTGGAAGCGCGTGCCGAGGCCGTCGCAGCGCTCGCAGGCGCCGTAGGGCGTGTTGAACGAGAAGTTGCGGGGCGCCAGCTCCTCGAAGCTGCCGTGGCCGTTGGGGCAGGCCAGGTGCTGGGAGAAGGTGAGGGTCTCCTGCTCTGCCAGCTTCTCGCCGTCGCGGGCCACGATCTCGACCTCGGCCACGCCCTCGGCCAGCTTCAGTGCCGTCTCGAGCGACTCGGTGAGCCGCCGCTCGATGCCCTCGCGGCGCACGAGGCGGTCGACGACGACCTCGATCGTGTGCTGCTCGTAGCGCACGAGGTCGACCTTCTCGCCGGCGCCGATCTCGATGAGCTCGCCGTCGACCCGGGCCCGGGCGAAGCCCTGCCCGGCCAGGTCGGTGAGCAGCGTCTCGTACGTGCCCTTCCGCCCCCGCACCACCGGCGCCAGCACCTGGAAGCGGGTGCCCTCGGGCAGCTCCAGGATGCGGTCGACGATCTGCTGAGGGGTCTGGCGGATGACCGACGCGCCGCACTCCGGGCAGTGCGGCTGGCCGATGCGGGCCCAGAGCACCCGGAGGTAGTCGACGATCTCGGTGATGGTGCCGACGGTGGACCGCGGGTTGCCGCCGGCCGACTTCTGGTCGATCGAGATGGCCGGCGACAGGCCCTCGATGAAGTCGACGTCGGGCGGGTCGATCCGGCCCAGGAACTGGCGGGCGTACGACGACAGCGACTCCGTGTAGCGGCGCTGGCCCTCGGCGAAGATCGTGTCGAAGGCGAGCGACGACTTCCCCGATCCGGACAGGCCGGTGAAGACGATGAGCTTGTTGCGGGGCAGGTCGAGGTCGACCCCCCGCAGGTTGTGTTCACGGGCCCCGCGGACCACCAGGCGATCTGACATACGAGGAAGCGAGCCTAATGGTGGCGACAACCTCGGTCAGGGAACATGCGTTCGCCGCGCAGCGACGAGTCCAGCGGGTGCCTCAGGACCTGCGGACGGATTGGCGGCCGGGGTCGGGGGCCGCAGGGCCTTCCTGCGTCTCGATTCGATTCCGGGTTCCGACATGGGGGCTTCGCCGACGAGAGCCAGACCCGCTCCATCTCAGGGCCTGCGGACGTATTGGTGGTCGACGCTCATGGCCGCAGTCCTTCCTGTGTCTCGATTCGATTCCGGGGCCCAGCGATTGGGCTGTCGACCGCCGGAGGCGCTGGGGGTCTGGGGGCGGAGCCCCCAGACCTCGGCCGCAGGGCGACGAAGTCGGCCGAGGACCGCAACGACCGAGCGGAGCGAGGGCCACGAAACTCGCCGGAACGGAGCGAAGCGAGTGACGGCGAAGAACTCAGCCGACGGCCGGGACGCGGGCGACGACGACGGGGCCGTCGACGGACTCGACGGTCGCGCCGGCCCGCTCGAGCTCGCCCCGGTCGACGGAGACGGCGACGATGCGCGCGACGCCGGCGGCGCGGGCCGCGGCCACAGCCTCGGCGAGCGAGCGACCGGCGGGCGCCTCGCCGAGGACGATCCACTGGGTCTC
>JACDCH010000403.1 GCA_013694495.1 Acidimicrobiia bacterium
GGCCGACGACCCGCCGTTCAGGTCCGGGTGCGTGGCCCGGAGGCGGTCGTGGTACGCCGCCCGGAGCTGCTCGGCGGTCGTCGTCCGGTCGACGGCGAGGACGCGGCGAGCGTGCTCAGGGTCCACCCGGGCAACGGTACGGTGCACGGCCATGGCCACCGCCACCCGCCCGCGCTCGCGCTCCCGCTCGACCAGGCGCTTCGGGGTCGACATCGGCGGCTCCGGCATCAAGGCCGCGCCGGTCGACCTCCGATCGGGCACGCTCATCGACGAGCGGATCCGCATCGAGACGCCGTCGCCGGCTACGCCCGACGCGGTCGTCGACGTCGTCGTCGAGCTCGTGGAGCGGTTCGGGTGGAACGGACCGGTCGGTTGCGCTTTCCCGGGCGTCGTCAAGGAGGGCACGGTCCTGACCGCGGTCAACCTCCACGACGAATGGCGGGGCGTCGACGCCGACGCGCTGCTCACCGAGCGCCTCGGCATGGACGTGCACATGCTGAACGACGCCGATGCGGCCGGCCTGGCCGAGGTGCGCTACGGCGCGGCCAAGGACCGCGACGGCGTCGTGCTGCTCGTGACCCTGGGCACCGGGCTCGGCACCGCCCTCTTCGTCGACGGCCACCTCGTCCCGAACACGGAGCTCGGGCACATCGAGATGCACGGCCAGGACGCGGAGACGCTCGCCTCGGAACGGGCCCGGATCGAGGGCGACCTGAGCTGGAAGAAGTGGGCCAAGCTGCTCGACGAGTTCCTCGGGCACATGGAGGCGTTCGTGAACCCCGACCTCATCGTCCTCGGTGGGGGCGGGGCGAAGAAGGCCGACCGGTTCCTGCCGCTGCTCCACCGCACGTGCGACGTCGTGCCCGCGGCCTTGCTCAACGACGCCGGCATCGTGGGGGCGGCCATGGAGGCCGGGCAGGCCTGATGGCGCCGCGCTACGTCGTCGTCGGGGCCGGGGCCGTCGGCGGCACGATCGGCAGCCGCCTGTCTCAGGCCGGCCACGAGGTGGCGCTCATCGCCCGGGGCGTGCACGGCGAGGCCATCCGCCGCGCCGGGCTCCTGCTCCGCGACCCGGAGGGCGACGCCCTCCTCCGCCCGCTCTGCGTCCCCCACCCCGCCGACCTCGGCTGGCGCGACGACGACGTCGTGGTGCTGGCCACGAAGACCCACCAGGCGCTGCCGGCCCTCGAGGCGCTGGCCGCCCACGCCCCGCCTTCGTTGGCCGTCGTGTGCGCCACGAACGGCTTCGAGACCGAACGGCTCGCCCTGCGCCGCTTCGAGCAGGTCGTCGCCATGACGGTGATGCTCCCGGCCGCGCACCTCCGCCCCGGCGAGGTCAGCGCCTACAGCGCGCCGATCACCGGCATCCTCGACGTGGGCCGCTACCCGGAGGGAACCGACGACCTCGTCGCCCGGGTGGCGGCCGACCTCGAAGCTGCCACGTTCTCGGCCCGGGCCGATGCCGACGTCATGCGGCGCAAGCGCCAGAAGCTCCTGATGAACCTGGCCAACGTGCTCGACGCCGCCTGCGGACCCGGAGCGCGATCGGGGGGCGCGGCCGAACTGGTCGCCCGAGCCCGGGCCGAGGGCGTGGCCTGCTACGAGGCGGCCGGGCTGCCGTTCGCCTCCGACGAGGAGGACGGCGAGCGCCGCGGCGACCTGTTGTCGCTGCGGCCCGTCGGAGGCGAACGGCGGGGCGGCGGGTCGACCTGGCAGAGCCTGGCCCGCCGCACGGGCGAGACCGAGGCCGACTACCTCAACGGCGAGATCGTGCTGCTGGGCCGGCTGCACGGCGTTCCGACGCCGGTGAACGAGATGCTGCGTCGCCTCGCGGCTGAGCTGGCCGCGACCGGTGCCGAGCCGGGCCGCCTGCGGCCCGAGCAGCTCGAGGCCCGGCTCGCCTGACTGGCGGCCGGGGTCAGGCGATCACTCGACGACGACGCGGCTGAGGTCCTCGACCGCCTCGGGGAACTGCGGGTCCATCTCCCGCAAGGTCTCGAGCAGCACCTGCAGCACGGCCCAGTCGCGGTACCACTTGCGATCGGCGGGGATCACGTACCAGGGCGCCTCCGCGGTGGACGTGGCCTTGATGGCCTCGTCGAACGCCGCCATGTAGTCGGGCCAGCACTGGCGCTCCTCGAGGTCGCCCGCCCGGAACTTCCAGTTCTTCTCGGGGTTGTCGAGGCGGGCCTGGAGGCGCTTCGACTGCTCCTCCTCGGAGATGTGCAGGTAGATCTTGACGATCGTCGTGCCGGCGTCGACGAGGTTCCGCTCGAAGGCCCGGATGTGCTCGTAGCGGGCCCGCCACACGTCCTCGGGCACGAGCTCGTGGACCCGCACGATGAGCACGTCCTCGTAGTGGCTCCGGTCGAAGATGCCGATCATCCCGGCGCCGGGGGTCTTGTGGTGGATCCGCCAGAGGAAGTCGTGGTCGAGCTCCTCCTGCGTGGGGGCCTTGAAGGCGACGACGCTCAGCCCCGCCGGGTTGACGCCCCGGAAGACGTGCTTGATCGTCCCGCCCTTGCCGCCGGTGTCCATCGCCTGCAGCACCACGAGCAGCTTCCGCTCGCCCTCCGCGTAGAGCCGCTCCTGGAGCGCGGCCAGCTCGTCGCGCAGCGCACCGCACGTCGCCTGCGCGACCGTCTTGTCGCCGGGCGCCCCAGCCGTCGACCGGGAGTCGAGCCGGTCGATCGACACGCGCGACTTCGGCTTGATCCGCCAGCGGTCCCTGTCGTCCCCCATGGCGCGTGACCGTAGTGTCGGCCGGTGGCCGGATCCCTGGTGCCCCTCGTCGGCGGCGTGTTCGCCTGGCTCGACGACGACCCACGGCACGGCGCCGCGAACGCCGGCGTCGTGGTCGACGAGGACGGCGTCACCGTCGTCGACACGCTCATGGTGGCCGAGCAGTGGGAGCCGTTCGGGGCGGCCGTCGATGCCATCGGGCGACCGATGAAGCGCGTCGTGCTCACGTCGTCGAACGTCGAGTTCGCCGGCGGCACGGGCCGCTTCCGCCTCGGCGCCGTCTACGGGCGCCCGCAGGCGTCGGCCCACCTCGACCAGCCGGCCGACCCCGAGCTGTTCCGGCGCCTGCACCCCGCCTTCGCGCCGTCGTTCGACGACGAGTTCGCCACCCGCCCGATCAGCCACGTGGTCGACGCCCCCGCCCGGCTCACACCGGCGTGCACCCTCGTGCCGATGACGGGCCAGCTCGAGGAGAACCTCGTCGTCGTGCTCGAGGGCGAGGGCATCGCTTTCGCCGGCGCCATGTGCAGCTTCGGCGTCACCCCCAACGCCGCCCAGGGCCACCCGGCCCGGTGGGCCGAGGAGCTCGACCGGCTCGTGGACCTCGCCCCCATCGTGGTGCCCGGCCACGGCCCGATCGGCGGCGAGGAGGAGGTGCGCGAGCTCCAAGCCTACCTGCGCGCCGTCGTCGCCGCCGACGGCGACCCCGCCCGCCTCGCCCCCGGCCCGTGGCGCGACTGGCGCGGCGCCGCCGACTGGGACGTCGTCAACGTCGAGCGCGCCGCCCTCCTCGCCGCCGGCCGCGACGAACCGCCGATGACCCTTCTCACCCGCCTCGGCCTCACCTGACCCCCCACGCGGGAAGGTCAAGATCAAGGGCGCGACCGAGGCGGCGCTGGTCGACGGCGCCTCTCCCGTGCCTCGACCCGCGTGCGCCAGCCCGTCCTCCGTGCGCGTGTCCGACTGTGGTGCGGTTCTGCGCACGCGCAACGGACGAGCGCACGCTCAAACCGACGGCGGAGAGCCCACCGCAGCCCCCCCCGCCGCCACCGCACCCGGCGACGGAGGGCCTTCAGGCCGGGGTGAGGGTAACGGTGCGGGCGATGGGGTCGGCGGCGGTGACCTTCACCTTCACCTCGGCGCCCAGGTCGAGCTGCGCCTTGGTGCGGGCCCGGACAGGGGGGTCGAGGAGCTGGAGGTCGGCGCCGCGCTCGTCGTCGACGCCGACGACGACGGCGTCGAGCACGTCGCCCACCCGGCCGGCGAGGACGACGGCCTCGGCGAGGTCGAGCACCGCCCGTGACACCGTGCCCTCCCGCTGGCGGGCGTGCTCCATGAGATCGGGGACGTCGGGCAACGCTTGCAGCACCCACTCCGGCACGTCGACGTGGGTGGCGACCGCCAGCGCCGCCTCGGCCGCGAACCGGTCGCACAGCCGACGCAGCGGCGCGGTCACGTGGGCGTAGGGCGCGGCGACCGCCGAGTGGCGGGCGTCGTCGCCGGCCGGCACCTCGCCGACGCC
>JACDCH010000626.1 GCA_013694495.1 Acidimicrobiia bacterium
CGACGCCGCCCTCGTGGTCGTGCTCGACGAGCCCTCGCTCGGCCGGGTGACGCTGGGCGACGGCGTGGTCACCGTCGAGGAGGGCCTCGACCTCGTGTCCGGCGCCCTCGCCGCCGTCGAGGCCAGCGCCGTCACGGGGCTCCACTGCTGCAGCGTCGCCGACTGGGGTGCCGTGCTCCGCACCGGTCCCGAGCTGCTGTCGCTGCCCGTCGAGGTGGCGGCCACGCTGCGGGCCTCGGATCTCGGGCCGTTCCTCGAGCGGGGCGGCTGGGTGGCCTGGGGCGCGGTCCCCACCGACGGACCCCTCGGCCCCGTCGACGGAGCCGGCACGGCCCGCCTCTGGCGCCACCTGGCCGAGCGCTGGCACGCCCTCGCCGACGGCGGTGTCGACCCCGTGCTGCTGCGGCGCCGGGCGATCGTCACGCCGGCGTGCGGGCTGGCCCGCCACGACCTCGCCCAGGCCACCCTCGCCCTGCGCCTCACCGCCGACCTCGCGGCCCGGGTGGCGGCGGGCACGCTCAGCGAGGACCACAGGGCGCGCGGCTAGGACGCCCCGCCGGCCGTCACCGTCGTACCCCCTGCGTACGATCGGACCGTGGCCGCCCCCCCCGAGATCGAGGCCCGCGTACTGGAGCTGCGGGCCACCATCGAGCACCACAACCGGGCTTACCACGAGCTCGATGCGCCGGAGGTCCCCGACGCCGACTACGACGCGCTGGTGCGCGAGCTGCGGGGGCTCGAGGCGCAGTTCCCCGAGCTGGCCACGCCCGATTCGCCCACCCAGGCCGTGGGCGGGGCCGTCTCCACGGCGTTCGCCACCGTCGTCCACCGCCTGCCCCTGCTCAGCCTCGACAACGCCTTCGAGCCCGCCGAGCTCACCGCCTGGGGCACCCGCCTGCTGCGCAGCGTCGGCGACGATCAGATCCACTTCGCCTGCGAGCCCAAGATCGACGGCTTCGCCATCAGCCTCACCTACGAGGCCGGCAAGCTCGTCCAGGCCGCCACCCGTGGCGACGGCCGCCAGGGCGAGGACGTCACGGCTCAGATCGCCACGATCGACGCCGTGCCCGACCGGCTGGCGGTCGACGACCCGCCGGCGCTGGTCGAGGTGCGGGGCGAGGTCTACATGGCGCTGTCGGCGTTCGAGCGCCTCAACGCCCGGCAGCTCGACGTCGGCCTGCGGCCCTACGTCAACCCCCGCAACTCGGCGGCCGGTTCGGTACGCCAGAAGGACCCGGCCGTCACCGCCTCCCGCGAGCTCGGCCTGTGGACCTACCAGCTCGGCTTCACCGAGGGGGCGCCGCCCTTCCGGAGCCACCGCGAGACGCTCGACTGGCTCGCCGCCGCCGGCCTCCCGGTCAACCCCGAGATCGAGGTGGTCGACTCGCTCGAGGCGGTGCAGCACAAGGTCGAGGCCATCCAGCGCCGCCGCCACGGCTTCGACTACGAGATCGACGGCGTCGTGGTCAAGGTCGACGACCTCCGCCAGCGGGCCGAGCTCGGGTTCACCTCGCGGGCGCCGCGATGGGCGATCGCCTTCAAGTTCCCGCCCGAGGAGCGCACCACGAAGCTGCTCGACATCCTCGTCTCGGTCGGGCGCACCGGCCGGGCCACGCCCTTCGCGGTGCTCGAGCCCGTGTTCGTCGGCGGCGTCACCGTGGTGAAGGCCACGCTGCACAACCAGGACCAGGTGCGGGCCAAGGACGTCCGGCCGGGCGACACCGTGATCGTGCGCCGGGCGGGCGACGTTATCCCCGAGGTCGTGGGCCCGGTGCTGGCCGAGCGCCCGAAGCGCACGAAGGCGTGGACGTTCCCGGCGGCGTGCCCGGTGTGCGGGGAGCCGCTGGAGCGGGTCGAGGGCGAGGCCGACACGTTCTGCCGCAACGCCGCGTGCCCGGCCCGCACCGCCGGCGCGATCGAGCACTTCGGGTCGCGCGGCGCCATGGACATCGAGGGCTTCGGCGAGCAGCGGATCCAGGAGTTCGCCTCGCTCGGCCTGCTGCGCGACCCCGGCGACATCTACTCGCTCGACTGGGAGCGGATCGGCCAGCTCGAGGGCTTCGGCGAGATCTCCATCCGCAACCTGCAGGCGGCCATCGAGGCGTCGAAGAGCCGCCCGCTCGACCGACTGCTCGTGGGGCTCAACATCCGCCACCTCGGGCCCACCGGCGCCCAGGCACTGGCGAAGGCGTTCGGCGACCTCGACGCGATCATGGCCGCCACCGCCGAGGAGCTCGCCGCGGCCGACGGCATCGGGCCCACCATCGCCCGCTCGGTGCGGGCGTGGATGGACGAGCCCGAGCACCTGGCGGTGATCGAGAAGCTGCGCGCCGCCGGCGTCGACTTCGGGAGGGTCGCGGTGCCCACCGCGCCGCAGCACCTCGTCGGCCAGACCATCGTCGTCACAGGCACGCTCGAGCGGTTCAGCCGCGAAGGCGCCGAGGAGGCCATCACGGCGCGCGGCGGCAAGTCGCCCGGGAGCGTGTCGAAGAAGACCACCGCGGTCGTGGTGGGCGAGGCGCCCGGCGCGGCCAAGGTCACCAAGGCCACCGACCTCGGCGTCCCGGTCCTCGACGAGGCTGCCTTCGTCCAGCTCCTCGAGACGGGCGAGCTCCCTGCCTGAACCCTGAACTACGAGTCGCCGGGCGGCGGACCGCCGGGCGCGTCCTCGTCGAGCACGAGCCCCATCGACACGGCGTCCCACAACGAACCGTCGTTGCGGCGCCAGTGGCGGCGGTAGCGGCCCTCGACCTCGAAGCCGAACTTCTCGTAGAGGCCGATCGCCCTCGCGTTCGTCGGCCAGGCCTCGAGCGCCACCTTGTGAGCACCCCGGTGGCGGGCCCAGCCGATGGCGGCGGCGAGCAGCTGCGTCCCGAGGCCCTGCGAGCGGAAGCCGTCGACGATGCCCATGCCGAGCGACACCGGGCCCCCGCCCTCGTCGTGGCAGCTGACCCAGCCGACGACGCGCTCGCCGTCCTTGGCCAGCACGACGAACCAGGCCGGATCGGCCACGGTCGCCTCGAACCGGGGGCCGCGCTCGGTCCAGTCGATCGGCGCCTCGGTGCCGATCCAGCGCCGTTCGGCGGCGACCGCCTCGAACGCCTCCCGGAACGACGGCAGATCGGCGGACGACGCCGGCGCCAACGTCACCGCCGGCGCCGGCGTCGGCCCCGGCGTCGGCTCGGTCATCAGGTCACGCGGAAGTGCCACTCGACGGAGCGCACGTCGGTGCCGTCGGCCAGCGAGTAGATGTCGGCCCGGACGCGGTTGTCGCCGGGGACGAGGGCGTCGACCGCCAGCCCCTCGCCGGGGGTGAAGAACACCTGGTTCAGAGGCAGGCGCTGCTGCAACTCGTCGTCCGGGATGGGTACGCCGTTGACCACGAGGTGGGCGCTGTAGCCGGGGCCCAGGTCGATGCCGACCTGCACCTGGCTCAGAACCTCGCTGCCCTCGCTCGGGATGAGCTGCTCGACGAGCTCCGCCCGGGTCGGCGCGTTGTCGTCGGGCGGGGGCGGGGCGGCGGCGATGGCGTCGGGGTCGCCGGACTCGAGGACGCCGCTCACGTCTTGGTCGGCCACGACGGTGTCGCCGTCGGCGTCGATGTCGACGCTCGAGTTGAGGGCCAGCACGATGCCGACGACGCCGGCGACCACCACGATGGCGATCACGGTCCGGCGCACCTTGTCGCGAGCGCTGAGGGCTGTCGTCATGGCCGGCTCCTCGTGTCGATCGGGGGGAGGCGGGGCGAGGGGAACGTGCGGAGGGAGGCACCGAGCAGGACGGCGACGACCAGCGCGCCGGCGGCGTAGCCGAGGCGGCGGTCGCCGAACCCGCCGCCGAGGGCGGCCACGCCGACCGTGGTCTGGCAGAGGAACAGCCCGAGGGCGGCGCCCGACGAGCGGCGGAGGGCGAAGGCGGCCAGCACCACCTGCAGGAGGACCACCAGCACGAGGCCGACGCGGAACCCGGGCA
>JACDCH010000630.1 GCA_013694495.1 Acidimicrobiia bacterium
CCCCCGCCCCCCGCCCGGGCCCGGCGCGGCCTGGTCGTGGCTGCGGTTGTCCTGCTGGCGGGTCTCGTGGCCGCTCTCGTCGTGGCCAACGACGACGATCCGGCCGTCGCGGTCGATCGCGACCCCCGCCCGACCACCTCCACCGACGCCGAGACCACCACGACCGAGGCGGGTCCCGAGCCCACCAACGGCCCCACGACCACGACGACGGCGCCCACCGAGGCGGACTTCGATGCGCTCATCGCCGAGATCCAGGCCTTTGTCAGCGCGGAACGGGGGCTGCCCTTCCTGCGCCCGGTCACGGTCGAGCTCGCAGCCGACGAGGACTTCGAGGCGCGGCTGCTCGCCGACTTCGAGGAGGACGAGGCGGAGCTCAGGGTCCAAGGTCAGGTGTTGGAGGCCGTCGGCCTCCTCGAGCCGGGGACCGACATCGTCGACGCGTTCCGCGCCCTCCTCGGCGCCGGCGTGGTCGGCTTCTACGACCCCGAGACCGACGAGCTCGTCGTGCGCGGCACCGGCGCCTCGCCGTACGTCCGCACGGTCATCGCCCACGAGCTCGTCCACGCGCTCGACGACCAGCACTTCGAGCTGCACCGTCCCGCGCTCGAGGACGTCGACGACGAGACCGGGGCGGGCTTCACCGGGCTCGTCGAGGGCGACGCCCGGCAGGTCGAGGACGCCTACCGGGCGACGTTCACCGACGAGGAGGAGGCGGCGGCCTCGGCCGAGGAGCTCGAGCTCGGCAGCGACCCCCGCATCTTCGACGTCCCCATCGCCCTGCTCGAGTCGTTGCAGGCGCCGTACACGCTCGGCCCCGGGCTGATCACCGCCCTCCGCGAGGCCGGCGACCAGGCGCTGCTCGACGCCGCCTTCGCCGCCCCGCCCGTGTCCACCGAGCAGCTCCTCGCCCCGGAGACCTTTGTCGCCGGCCAGCTGCCGGTGCCGGTGACGGCGCCGGCCGCCGACGGCGAGGTGATCGACGCCGGCGTGCTGGGCGCGCTCGGGCTGGCCCAGATCCTGGGGCTCGGTCCGGTCCTCAACCCGGGCCCGATCGACCCTGCGATCCTCGGCTGGGGCGGCGACCGCTACGTCGCCTGGGTGGACGGAAACGGGCTCCCGTGCCTGCGGGCCGCGATCGTGGGCGACACCCCGACCGACACCGACGAGCTCCGCGACGCGCTGTCCGACTGGGCCGACGACCCGCCCTTCTTCGGCTTCCCCGTCGAGGCGACCGTCACCGGCGGCGACGGCGGCGCCCCCATCACCCTCACCAGCTGCTCGCTGGGCTGAGTGCGGCGCTCAGGGGACCGTGTCCACGTCGTTGTCCCAGTCGGGGGCCTGGAGCTCGGCCCGCACCGCGACGTCGGCGATCTGGGCGAAGAAGCTCCGGACCTGCTCGTCGTCGAGCTCGTAGAACGAATCGGCGCTGGTCGCGCACGAGCCCGTGGCGGCAGTGGCGATGACACCGTCGACCTCCTCCGGGTCGGCGACGGCCAGCGTCGCGACGAGGCCGTCGATGCAGGCTGCGAGCCCGTCGATCCGGAAAGGCGACCGGTCGGTGTTCCTCGACGGGTGGTCGACGAAATGCTCCTCGCCGTCCTCGGGGCAGGTGAGGATCGACCGCTCGCGCCCGTCGGCCAGACCGCCGCAGTCGCCGTCGGAGTGCACCTCGACGAACAGCGCCTGGAGGACGCCGGGTTCGAGGCCCGCGAGCTCGGTACGAATTTCCTGGTCCGTCAGCGTGCGGAGGGCGTCGACCGTGGAGCGGCAGGGAGTCGGTGCGACGAGCACGAGACCGATCCGGTCGATCAGCAGGGGTAGCGGCTCCGTCACATCGAGTGAGTTGAGCGTCCCGACGAGCTGGCTGATGCAGGAGTCGGGGGTTGCCCGGTCGCTGACGTCGCCGGGTTCGACCGCGCCTGTGCCTGCGGCGTCGTCTCCCCCGCCACAGGCGAACCCCAACCAGACCGCAACGACGAGGACGAGTATCGCCCGTTGTGTCCGCACTTCCTGAACCTAACGCGGGGCGTCGCGCGCTCCGGAGAGGCACCGTCAGGAGGCGGCCTCGATCTTCGAGATGACGTTCTCGCCGAACGTGCCGAGGGCGTCGGTGATGCCGGCCAGGTCGAAGGCGAGGGGCGGGATCACGACGCGGTGCACGCCCTGGTCGGCCAGCGCCTGGACGGCGCCGACGGGATCGGGGCCGAACACGTCGGCGCTGCCCGAGGTCACCTCGATCGCGTCGGGGTCGCGTCCCGCCTTCTCGGCGGCCTCGCGCATCGTCTGCAGCAGCGCCGGCAAGTTGTCGGTGCTGCCGGGGAAGAAGCCGTCGCCGATGCGGCCGGCCCGGCGGGCGGCGACGGCGCTGTGGCCGCCGATGACGATGGGCACGGTCCCGTTCGCCGGCCGAGGCCGGCTGAACGCGTTGCTGATCGTGACGAACTCGTCGTCAAAGGTGGTGGCGCCGTCGGACCACAGGGCCCGGAGGGCGGCGATGTACGAGTCGAAACGAGGTCCCCGCCGCTCGAAGGGCACACCCAGCGCGTCGAACTCCTCCTCGAGCCAGCCCGCCCCGACGCCGAGCAGCACACGCCCGCCGGAGAGCACGTCGAGGGTCGCCACCTCCTTGGCCACGATGGCGGGGTTGCGCTGGGGGAGCACGAGCACCCCGGTACCGAGCTTGAGCCGCTCGGTGTGGGCCGCCACCCACGTGAGCCAGATCAGCGGGTCGGGCAGGTCCATGTCGTCGGGCGCCGGCATCCTGCCGCTGGCGTCGTAGGGGTAGGTCGACTCGTAGCCGTGGGGGATGAGCACGTGCTCGACGGTCCACACCGACTCGAAGCCGGCGGCCTCGGCGGCCTGCCCCATGGCGGTGGCCCCTTCAGGGCGGCTGAACGCGAACAGGTTGGCGAACATGATCCCGAACTCCATGGCGCGGACCCTACGGGGCGGGGCTCGGCGTCGCCGCCGGGTTGCGGCCTTCGCCGCGACCTTCCGAGCCCTCAACGACCACCGCCCGCACGTCGCGGCTGGTCGCCGCCATCGCCACCAGCACGACCACCGCTCCGACGAGCAGGGCGACGGGCTCGTCGCCCACCCGCTCGATGAACGGGCCGCTGCCGAGGTGGCCGGCGAACACGCCGACGATCGAGGCGGCGACCAGGAGGCGGTTCGGTCGGCCCGCCGCCGCCGCGGCCAGGAGCGGGAACCCCCACAGCAGGTACCACGGGTGCAGCGCCGGGCCGAGCACGGCGAGGGCCACCAGGATCTTGCCGGTCGCGGCGGCGTCGGCGGGCCCGGCCCGCCACGTCCACCACGCCGCCAGCACGCCGGCGACGGCGAGGCCGATGTCCTGGGCCAGGTCGAGGCCGATGAGCGAGCCCAGCCAGTTCGTGGGCGCGGCCCACGATATGACCAGCCCGGGCGCCACCGACGAGCCGACCCAGCCGAAGCCGAGGCCGGTCACCAGGGAGCAGGACGCGATCGTGGCGATGCACACGGCCCCGGCCACGGCCGTGTGGGTCAGCCGGGTGCGCACCGGCGTGCCCTCGTCCGCACCCCACCCCAGCACCACCGCGCCGACGAGGCCGGGCAGCTTCACGACGCCGCCGATGGAGCTCAGCGCGACACCGAGGTAGCGCCGCCCGCCAGCGGCCGCTGCGAACCCGGCGGCGAGGAAGCCGGCGAGCATCGCCTCGTTGTGGGCGCCGGCCACGAGGTGGACCAGCACCAGCGGGTTGGCCACCACCAGCACCGCCGCGTCCGCGGGGTCCTGCCCGAGCCGCTCCGCCAGGCGGGGGACGGCCCAGGCGAGCAGGGCGACGCCGGCCAGCGCCAGGGCCCGCATCGCCAGCACGCCGACGAAGGGCTGCGAGCCCGGGAG
>JACDCH010000543.1 GCA_013694495.1 Acidimicrobiia bacterium
ACCACCACGGGGGCGCCCCGCTCGGCCAGGTCGAGCAGCACGCCGGTGAACGAGGCGCCCTCGTCGGCGGCCTGGCGCAGCCACCGCTCCCGGCTGCGAGCGGCGGCCGCTTCGTCGACGCGAGCCGCCGCAGCCCAGGCGGCCAGGCGGGCCAGGAGGTCCTGCCCATCGGCCGAGCTGGGATCCGAGCCGGAGGTCACGAGGCGGACACGGTACGATCTGACTCGTTCTTGTCGCCCGCCCCCGTGTGCGATCGGGCGCCGACACCTCCTGATGGCATTCGCTGAAGTCACCGTCTCCGTCCCCGGCAACCACTTGATGGTGGAGCTGCTCGGCCAGCGCGACGAGCTCCTCCGCCTCGTCGAGGCCGCGTACCCCGAGGTGCGGGTCCACGTCCGGGGCAACGAGATCAACGTCGTCGGTCCTTCGGGCCACGACGGTGCCGCCGACCAGGTGGCCCGCACGTTCAACGAGCTCGTCCGCCTCCTCCAGTCCGGCGAGCGGCTCGAGCCCGGCTCCGTGCGGCGGGCCATCGACATGGTGCGGGCCGACGAGAGCCCTTCGGAGATCCTCGGGGCCGAGGTGCTGCGGGCCCACGGCGGCCGGGTCGTGCGGCCGAAGTCGAGCGGCCAGAAGCGCTACGTGGACGCCATCCGCCGCAACGTCGTGACCTTCGGCATCGGCCCGGCCGGCACCGGCAAGTCGTGGCTGGCGGTGGCCTGCGCGGTGCAGGCGCTGAACGACAAGCAGGTCGACCGCATCATCCTCACCCGCCCTGCGGTCGAGGCCGGCGAGCGCCTCGGCTTCCTGCCCGGCGACCTGATGGCCAAGGTCGACCCCTACCTCCGCCCGCTCTACGACGCGCTGCACGACATGGTCGGCCTCGAGGGGGCGGCGAAGCTGCTCGAGCGCGGCGTGGTCGAGGTCGCTCCTCTCGCATTCATGCGCGGAAGGACCCTGAACGCCAGCTTCATCATCTGCGACGAGGCCCAGAACACGACCCCCGAGCAGATGAAGATGTTCCTCACCCGCATCGGGTTCGGGTCGCGGGCCGTCATCACCGGTGACGTGACGCAGGTCGACGTCGCCGGCGGCCGGTCCGGGTTGCTCGGGCTCGAGCCGGTGCTCGACGGGATCGAGGGCCTCACCTGGGTGCGGCTGACGAGCAGCGACGTCGTCCGGCACCGCATCGTGCAGGACATCGTCGACGCCTACGAGCGGGCCTCGGCGGCTGCCGTCGGCACCAACGGCCCCCGCGGCGCCGGCTGATGCCCGGACCCGACGACCTCGGCAACGGCGCCCTCCCCGACCCCGACGATGATGATGACGAGGTGGTCGGCCTCCCGCCGGGCGCGCCGTTCCCGTTCTCGGGCCGCCGGCGCCGGCTCCCGGAGGAGGGCGACCTCGAGGTCTTCGTGGGCGACGAGCAGGACGCCGAGCCCGTCGACGGGCTGCGGTGGCAGGGCCTCGCCGAGCAGGTGCTCGTCCACGAGGGGATCAGCGGCGACGCCGAGCTGTCGGTCCTGTTCGTCGACGAGGCCACGATGGCCGAGCTGAACAACCGCTTCATGGGCGCCGACGGCCCCACCGACGTGCTCGCCTTCCCCCTCGAGGACGAGCTGGTCGAGCCGGGCCGCTTCCCGGACTCCGGCACGACCGGTCCCGTCGACCCCCGCATCCGGGGCGAGGGTCCTGAGCCGCCGCTGCTCCTCGGCGACGTGGTGGTGTGCCCCGCGGTAGCAGCTCGCAACGCCGTGGAGCACGGCCGCAGCTACACCGACGAGATGGCCCTGCTCGTCGTCCACGGCATCCTCCACGTACTCGGCCACGACCACGCCGACGCGGAGGAGGAGGCGGCCATGCAGGCCAAGGAGCGCGACCTCCTCACCCGCTTCCACGGCGCGGCCTGATGTCCTCCACCGTGTGGATCATCGGCATCGTCGCCGTGCTGTTCGTCCTGTCGATCTTCCTCGCCGCGGCCGAGACCGCGCTGACCAAGATCTCCCGGCCCCGGGCGCAGGCGCTGGCCGAGACGCACGGCAAGAAGGGCCAGAAGCTGCTCCGCCTCGTGGAGCACCAGGGCTGGCTCAACCCGTTGCTGCTCATCGTGCTCGCCAGCCAGTCCGTGCAGTCGTTGCTCTTGGGCTCGATCGCCAGCACCGGCGTCGGCCTCGCCATCGTCGCCGTGCTGAACATCACCGTGTTCTTCGTGTTCGCCGAGGTCGCTCCCAAGACGTGGGCCATCCTCCACACCGACCGCGCCTCGCTCCTCGCCGCCCCGTTCGTCTACGCCCTGGCTGAGTTTCCGCCGCTCAAGCTCGTGTCCCGGGCCCTCATCGGACTGACCAACGTGATCCTTCCCGGCAAGGGGCTGAAGCAGGGCCCGTTCGTCTCGGAGGAGGAGTTCCTCGCCGTGGCCGACCTCGCCGTCCAAGGCGAGGTCATCGAGGCCGAGGAGCGCCGCCTCATCGAGTCGCTGCTCGACTTCGGCGACACGATCGTGCGCGAGGTGATGGTGCCCCGGCCCGACATGGTCAGCGTCGGGAGCGAGTTCCGGGTGGCCGACGTGATCGAGGTGGCCATCCTCAACGGCTTCAGCCGGCTCCCCGTGACGGGCACGAGCATCGACGACGTCGTTGGCATCGCCTACCTCAAGGACCTTGTGCGCGTCGACCGCGACGGCCGGGGCGACGAGCTCGTCGACCGCCACGCCCGGGCGGCGCGCTTCGTGCCCGAGACGAAGCGGGTGGCCGCGCTCCTCCGGGAGATGCGCCAGGAGAAGGTGCACCTGGCGATCGTGATCGACGAGCACGGCGGCACCGCCGGCCTCGTCACCCTCGAGGACCTCATCGAGGAGCTCGTCGGCGAGATCCACGACGAGTACGACGTGGCCGAGCCCGAGGTCGCCTGGGGCGCCGACGGCGGCGCGACCGTGCCCGGGGGGACGTCGGTCGACGAGCTCAACGAGCGGCTCGGCCTCGAGCTGCCCGAAGACGAGGAGTACGACTCCGTGGGCGGCTTCCTGCTGCACGAGCTCGGGTACGTGCCCAAGGCCGGGGAGGCCGTCGACGCCGACGGCCACCGCCTCGTGGTGCTCCGCATGGCCGGCAACCGCATCGAAGCGGTGCGCATCGAGCGCCTCGATCCCGGCGACCACGGCGACGACGACGCGGCCGACCGCGGCCGCGCCCGGGAGGCGTCGTCATGACCGGCCTCGACGACGACGGCGCCGGCGACACGGGCGCGGCGTCGTTCCGCTCCGGGTTCTGCACGATCGTGGGCCGACCGAACGTCGGGAAGTCGACCTTGCTCAACCGCGTCCTCGGCCAGAAGGTGTCGATCGTCTCGAACAAGCCGCAGACGACGCGCACCGAGGTGCGCGGCGTCCTGCACCGCCCCGGTCACCAGGTGGTGTTCCTCGACACGCCCGGCGTGCACAAGCCCCGGACGCTCCTCGGTCAGCGGCTCAACGACACCGCCGACCACGCGCTCTCCGACGTCGACGTCGTGGTGCTGATGGTCGACGCCGCCGCCAAGATCGGCAAGGGCGACGAGTGGGTGGCGAACCGGGTGCCGAAGGGCTCGCTGCTGGCGCTGAACAAGTGCGACGCGGCCACCCACGAGGAGATCGCCCAGCAGCTGCTGCGGGCCGCAGCGTTCGGCCTCGACGAGTACTTCCCGATCTCGGCCCGCAGCGGAAAGGGCGTCGACGCCCTGGTCGACGCCATCGTCGCCCGCCTGCCCGAGGGTCCGCCCTACTACCCCGAGGGGACCGTCACCGACGTGCCCGAGGCGTTCATGGTGGCCGAGCTCGTGCGCGAGCAGCTGCTCGCCATCGCGTACGAGGAGCTGCCCCACTCCATCGCGACGCGCTGCGTCGAGTGGGAGTGGCCCCGCATCCGGATCGAGATCCTCGTCGAGCGCGACAGCCAGAAGGGCATCGTGATCGGCAAGGGCGGCGAGGTCCTCAAGAAGGTCGGCACCGCGGTGCGCGAGCAGCTCCCCGAGGGTGCCTTCGTCGAGCTGTTCGTGAAGGTCGACAAGGATTGGCAGCGCCACCCGAAGTCGCTCGAGCGCTTCGGCTACTGAGTCCTTTCGCCGTCACTCGCTTCGCTCCGTTCCGACGAGTTGTGCTGCCCTCGCTCCGCTCGGTCGTTGCGGTCCTCGGCCGACTTCGTCGCCCTGCGGCCGATGCCTGGGGGCTCCGCCCCCTGACCCCCAGCGCCTCCGGCGGTCGACGGGAGCGTCGGCACGACCGGGTTGTTCCTCCGCAAGTACTTGAGACCTACCCGGCGATGTCGGCGACGTCGTCCGTCGGTTCGGCCTGGCGCAGGAAGGCCTCGACGTCGGCGCGGTGCCTCGTCCGGCGGAACGGGGGCAGCGCGTTGACGATGTCCCAGCGGTAGGTGGCGGTGGCCAGGCGCGGGTCGAGGACGGCGACGACGCCACGGTCGGAGGCGCTGCGGATGAGGCGGCCGGCGCCCTGGGCGAGGAGCGTGGCGGCCCGGGGGAGGTCGACCGTGGCGAACGAGCGGCTGCGGCCGACCTTCTCCCGACGGGCCTGCAGCAGTGGGTCGTCCGGGCGGGGGAAGGGGAGGCGGTCGATCACGACGACGGAGCTCGTGCGACCGGGCACGTCGATGCCCTGCCAGAAGCCCATCGTGGCGAACAGCGACGTGGCCTCGTCGGCCGCGAAGGCGTCGACCAGCGCCGGCTTCGGGAGCTCGCCCTGAGCCAGGATCGGCGTGTCGACGCGGGGCCGCACCGCTTCGAGCGCGGCCTGCATGGCCCGCCACGACGTGAACAGGGCGAGCGTGCGCCCGCCCGCGGCGGTGATGAGGGCGGTGAGCTCGTCGGCGACGGCGTCGGCGTATCCGGCGTTGCGGGGGTCGGGGATGTGGGCCGCGCAGTACAGGAGCCCGTTGTGCTCGTAGTCGAAGGGGCTGCCCACATCGAGCTCATCGACCCGGTCGCGCGGCGCGCCGAGGTGGGTGGCGAGGTGGGGCGGGATCGTGGCCGACGTGAGCACGACCGTGGCCGCGTCCCAGATCGGTGCCAGCGCGACGGCGACGTCGATCGGGGCCACCTTCAGCACCGGCGCGCCCGGCGGCCCCTCGACCCAGGCGACGTCGTCGTCGGCGGGCACGAGCACGCGGTCGAGGTCGTCGGTGAGCGCGAGCAGCGCCTTCTGCGCCCGCGCCTTGCGGGTGACGGAGTCGGGATCGCCCGGGTTGATGGTGCGCAGTGACTCGCCCAGCCGCTCGAGCCGGCCCCGGGCGGCGCCGACGGCCTGGGCCACGTCGGCGGCCTTGACCCGCTTGCCGTTGTGCTCGGCGAGGGCGACCACGAGCTGGCCGGCAGCGCCCTCGACGGCGTCGGGGATCTCCCGCTCGGCGAGCACCGCCCGCGCCGTGCGGGCCACGGCCGAGAACCGGCCCGGGCCGATCTCGAAGCCGGCGGTGGCCGACACCACGTCCTCGAGCTGGTGGGCCTCGTCGAACACGACGACGTCGTGCTCGGGCAGCACGCCCAGCCCGGCGCTCACGTGCACGCCGTAGAGGTGGGTGTTCACGACGACGACGTCGGACCCGGCTGCGGTGGCCCGGGCCCGCTCGGCGAAGCACGCTTCGCCCATCGGGCAGCGACTGGCCCCCGGGCACTCGTCGGCGCCTACCGATACCGCCCCCCACGCCTTGGGGGTGGGTTCGAAGGAGAGGCCGGCCCGGTCGCCGTCGGCCGTGGATGTGCCCCACTCGACGAGCGAGAGCACTTGGGCCCGGTGGGCGGCCGCGTCGCTCCCGCCCGCCGCCCCGAAGTCCATTCCCTCGAGGGTGAGCTCCCCCTTCTCGGCCTTGAGCACCTCGCTGGCCCGCTGGAGGCACAGGTAGTTGGACCGGCCCTTCAGCGCCGCGTACCTGAACGGCACGTCGAGGTGCTCGGCCAGGAAGGGGAGGTCGCGGCCGATGAGCTGGTCCTGCAGCGCCTTGGTGGCGGTGGCCACGACCACGGTGCGCCGGGCGAGGATGAGCGGCACCAGGTAGCCGAGGCTCTTGCCCGTGCCGGTGCCGGCCTGGACGATGAGGTGCCGCACCCGCCAGATGGCGTTGGCCACGGCCTCGGCCATCAGCACCTGCCCGGGCCGCGCCTCGCCGCCCCCCGGGAGCTGGGCGACCACGGAGCGGAGCGCGTCGACCAGCTCGGTGGCGCGCGCTCCCGGCTCGACGGCCCCTTCCTCCATGCCAGCATCATGCTCCCAGGGTGAGACAGTGACCGGGTGGGCGCGCTGCTGGCCAGGGTGTTGGGGGCGATCGCCCGGTTCATCGTGCACGGCTTGTTCCGGCGGGTCGAGGTCGTCGGGACCGACCAGATCCCGCGGGGCCGCCCCCTGCTCGTGGTGGCCAACCACTTCAACGGGTTCGTCGATGCGGTGGTGCTGGCCGGCTCGCTGCCCCGCGCCCCCCGCTTCGTGGCCAAGGCGACCCTCGGCGCGTTCCCCCCGTTGCGGGTGCTCCTGAAGCTCTTCGGGATCGTGCTCGTGCAGCGCACGCAGGACCGGGCGACCGGTGTCGACAACCGCAGCGCCTTCACCGCCTGCCACCGGGCCCTGCGCCGCGGCGGGGCGATCGCCATCTTCCCGGAGGGCACGACGCACGACCTCTCGCGCCTGGTCGACGTGAAGACCGGGGCGGCCCGGATCGCGCTCGGGGCGCGGGCTGCCGGCGCGAGGGGCCTCGTCGTCGTGCCGGTCGGGCTCACGTTCCCGGACAAGGTCGCGCTGCGCTCGTCGGTGCTGGTGCGGGTGGGGGAGCCGATCGACCTCGACGGCGACGTGGGCCCCGGCGGCGAGGACGACCGCGAAGCCGTGCGGGCCCTGACCGACGAGATCGAGGCCCGGCTGCGCATCGTGTCGCCCGAGTTCCCCGACGTCGACGAGTGGTGGGCGTTCGACGCCGCCAGCGAGATCGTGCTGCGGACCGAGGACGACCGCGATCCGCCGCTGCTCGAGCGCGCGCTGCTGGCCAACCGCCTCGGCCGGGCCGACGTCGACGCCAAGGGCGCGGTGCGCCGGCGCCTCGCCGACTACGTGCTGGCCCTCAGCCTGGCCCGCCTGCGCGATCGCGAGGTGGTAGCGACGGGCTCGCCCAAGGGCTTGATCCGATCGGCCATCCGCACGGCCATCGTGGTCGGGGTGCTGGCACCCCTGGTGCTGGCCGGGTCGGTCGTCACCGCCATCCCTGCGCTGGTGGTGG
The DNA here is from genome assembly GCA_013694495.1 of Acidimicrobiia bacterium. Classification (GTDB taxonomy): domain Bacteria; phylum Actinomycetota; class Acidimicrobiia; order Acidimicrobiales; family JACDCH01; genus JACDCH01. The sequence continues at coordinate 7,251 of JACDCH010000543.1, forward strand.
CCGGCACCGGCCTCGTCGTCACCAAGCCGGTCAGCAAGGGCACGGTGCGGGTGGCCACCGCCCTGCTGGCGTTCCCGCTGGCGTGGGGCATCACGGCCGCGCAACTGGCGGACGGCTGGGCGGTGCTCGGCCTCATCGTCCTGTGGGCCGCGGCCGGCCTGGCCGCGGTGGTGGTGGCGGAGCGCAGCATCAAGCTCGTGTTCTCGGTGATCGCGTGGCGGGTCGCCCGCGAGCGGGTGAGCTACCTCGAGCGATTGAAGGCGCAGCGCGAGGCGCTGGTCGACGCCGTCCGCGACGTGGTGGGCGTGCTCCCCACCCGCACCCGCTGAGGCGACGTCGGCAGCGGCGGCGAACGGTCGTCAGCGGCCGTCGGCGAGGGCGACGGAGGTGGCCGACAGCACGTGCCACAGGGCATGGCCCTGGAGGAGCGAGTCGGGTCGGAACAGCAGGCCGCCGGT
>JACDCH010000548.1 GCA_013694495.1 Acidimicrobiia bacterium
ACAACCGCGTCGCGACGCGCCCGTCGACCGCCGGAGGCGCTGGGGGTCTGGGGGCGGAGCCCCCAGGCATCGGCCGCAGGGCGACGAAGTCGGCCGAGGACCGCAACGACCGAGCGCAGCGAGGGCGACACAACTCGCCGGAACGGAGCGAAGCGAGTGACGGCGAAGAACTTCAGACGATGGAGGTGGTGTGGCCGGCCCAGTACCGGTCGCGCAGGAAGCGCTTGTAGAGCTTGCCGGTGGGCAGCCGGGGCAGCTCTGCTTCGAAGTCGACGCTGCGCGGGCACTTGAAGCGGGCGAGGTGGTCCTGGCAGAAGGCGATGAGCTCGCGCGCCACCTCGGGCCCGGGCTCGACGCCGTCCACCAACTGCACGACGGCCTTGACCTCCTCGCCGAGGTCCTCGTTCGGCACCCCGAGCACCGCCGCGTCCATGACCTTGGGGTGGGTGATGAGGAGGTTCTCGGTCTCCTGGGGGTAGATGTTCACGCCGCCCGAGATGATCATGTACGACTTGCGGTCGGTGAGGTAGAGGAAGCCGTCGTCGTCGATGAAGCCGACGTCGCCGACGGTGCTCATCGAGCCCGACTCGTCGCGTGACTCCTGCGTCTTCTCCGGCGCGTTGAAGTACTCGAAGTTCGTCGCCCCCTTGAACCACACCGTCCCGGGCGTCCCCACCGGGCACTCGTTTCCGTCGTCGTCGAGGATGTGCAGCTCGCCGAGCACGGTCTTGCCCACGGTCCCCTTGTGGGCCAGCCACTCCTCGGAGTCGCAGAACGTGAAGCCGTTGGCCTCAGTGGCGCCGTAGTACTCGATGATGATCGGGCCGAACCACCCGATCATCTGCTCCTTCACCGGCACGGGGCACGGTGCGGCGGCGTGGATGACGGCCTCCAGCGACGACAGGTCGGCCGCGTCGCGGACCTCGGCGGGGAGCTTCAGCAGGCGGGAGAACATCGTCGGCACCATCTGGACGTGGGTGATGCGGTGCTCGGCGAGCAGGGAGAGGAACCGCTCGGGATCGAAGTGCTCCATGATCACCGCGGTGCCGCCGAGGCGGACCGTGATCGACACGCTCGCCTGGGGGGCCGAGTGGTAGAGCGGCGCCGGCGACAGGTACGACATCCCCTCGCGGAACCGGTACATGGCCTTCACGAAGGCCATCACCGGCATCGGGTCAGCGGGGTGGGCGTCGGGCAGCGGTCGGAGGATGCCCTTCGGCTGGCCGGTCGTGCCCGACGAGTAGAGCATCGCCGCGCCGAGCTGCTCGTCGTCGACCGGCTCGCCCGGCAGCGCGCCGACCACGTCCTCGTAGCGCTCGTAGCCCTCCGGGACCGGCTCGCCGTCGGGGACGTCGACGATCAGCCAGCGCTCCACGTCGGGGCAGCGCGCCGGCAGTTGCGCCGCCACCTCGCGCTTCGCCGCCGACGTGACGAAGACCCTGGCGTGGCAGTCGTTCACGATGTAGGCCACCTCGTCGGGCGAGAGGTAGCTGTTGATGCAGGTGTAGTAGAGGCCCGTGCGCTCGGCGGCCCCCTCGGCCTCGAGCAGCCGCACGTTGTTCTCCATGAGGAACGCCACGTGATCGGTGCGGCGCAGGCCGTGGTCGCGGAAGAGGTGGGCCAGCCGGTTGGCCCGCGCCTCGTACTCCCCGTACGTGACGACGAGCCCGCTCTCGCCCATGACGAACAGGGGCTGATCGGGGTGCTGGCGGGCGTGCTCTGCGGCGTACATGCGACCTCCTGGGGCCGCACCGTACCGGTTGGCCGCCTCGACGACCGGCCCCACCATGTCCGGCCCACGACGTCCGCGGGGCGCAGCCGCGGCCGGCGGTGGAAGCGGGTTCTTGCCGCCACCGCGGCCTGCGGTGAGGATGTTGCCGTGGTCGCCACGAGCATCGAAGACCGGGCCCAGCCAGCGGTGCTCCCACGGCCGCCGAGACGGGCCCAGGTCCGCTACCTCAGGACCCTGCTGCGCGACCCGCAACCGGTCCTCGACGAGCTGCGCGACCGCTACGGACCGGTCTGCGGCCTCGGCTTCGGGCCCGCTCGCATGGCGATCGTCGGCGGCCCCGAGGCCCTGCGCGACCTGTTCGCGCACCCGGTCGGATCCTTCCGCTGGGGGCACAAGTTCAACGCGTTGGGGTTCGTCGTCGGCGACGGGTCGATGATCGTGTCGGACGGGCCGGACCACGAGCGGCGACGCTCGTCGGTGCAGGCTGCGTTCAGCCGCAAGCGCCTCAACTCGTGGATCCCGACGATCGTCGAGCGCACCGACGCCGCCGCCGACCGGTTGCTCGCATCCGAGCCCACCGGCCCGGTCGACCTCTACCGCGTGGGCCGGGCCCTCGTGCTCGACATCGTGGTTCGCAGCCTGTTCGGCGAGCGCCTGGCCGCGCGGGCCGAGGAGATCGGTGCGCTGTTCCAGCGTCCGCAGGACTACCTCGAGTCCCCGGCGGTCCGGCAGCTGCCGCATCCGTTCCCGTACACCACCCGGGCGCGCGTGCGGGCCGACCGCCGGGCCATCGACGCCATCATCGACGGAGAGATCGCCGATCACCGGGCGCACCGCGTCGACGAACCGGGCAACGTGCTGGCGGCCCTGGTCGACGAGGGCCGCCTGACGGACGCCGAGATCCGCGACCAGGTCGCGACGCTCATCGGCGCCGGCTACGACACCACGTCGGCGTCGTTCGCCTGGATCGTGTGGCGCGCCGCGCTCCAGCCCGGCCTCTGGGACCGCATCGGGGCCGAGGCCGAGGAGGTGCTCGGCACGCCCGGCAAGGCGATCGCCATCGACCACTCGCACCTGGCCCGCCTCGACCTCGCGGCGCGCACGATGCGCGAGGCGCTGCGGCTCCACCCGGCCGGGGCCATCAGCCCGCGCGAGGCGGCGGTCGACGTCACGGTCGGCGGCTACCGGATCCCGAAGGGCACGCTGATCCTGTGGTCGGCGCACCTCGCCGGGCGCGACCCCGACACGTGGCCCGACCCGCTCCGCTTCGATCCCGACCGCTTCGTCGACCGCGGGGCCACAACCGCCGACCTCGCCTGGGTGCCGTTCGGGCGAGGGCCGCGCAACTGCATCGGCTTCGCCATCGCCCAGATGGAGCTCACGCTGATCACGGCCCGCCTGGCCCAGCGCCTGCTCGTGACCCCGACGTCGCACGAGCTGCCCCGACCCGTCGGGATGGTCGTCAACCGGCCCTCGGGCGGTGCGCCGATGCAGGTGGCCCGTCGTCCGGCCCCGGCGCGCGCCGGCTGACGGTCAGATCGCCCGCTCGACGCCCTCCCAATGCGGGTCGCGCAGCTTGCGCTTGTAGAGCTTGCCCGACGGGTCGCGCGGCATGTCGGTGGTGAAGTCGTAGGTCTTGGGCCGCTTGAAGCCGGCCAGGCGCTCCGCCGCGAAGCGGGTGAGCTCCGCGGCCAGCTCGGGGCCGGCCGCCACCCCCTCAGCCGGCTCGATGACGGCCTTGATCTCCTCGCCCCAGTCGGGGTGGGGGATGCCGAACACCGCGGCGTCGCCGACCTTGGGGTGGGTGAGCAGCTCGCCTTCGATCTCGGCCGGGTAGATGTTCACGCCACCGGAAATGATCATGTCGATCTTGCGGTCACGCAGGAACAGGTAGCCGTCCTCGTCGAGCTCGCCGACGTCGCCGACGGTGAAGTAGCTGGACCCGTCGGGGAAGTGCACCCGGTTGCCCTCGGTCTTCACGGTGTCGCCCTTGTACTCGAAGTTCGCCTGGCTCAGGGCCATGTAGACCGTGCCGACCTGCCCGGGCGGGAGCTCCTGCTTGTCGTCGTCCAAGATCTTGATCTCGGCGCCGGCCCACGCCTTGCCGACGGTGCCGGGCCGCTCGAGCCACTCCTGGGCCGTGACGATCGTGCCGCCGCCCTCGGTGGCCGCGTAATACTCCATCACCGCGTCGCCCCACCACTCGATCATCCGCCGCTTGACCTCCGGCGGGCAGGGCGCGGCGGCGTGAACCATGCATCGAACGGACGAGCAGTCGTACTTCGCCTTCGCCTCGTCGGGCAGCGCCAGCAGGCGGTGCAGCTGGGTGGGGACCATGTGGGACGTCGTCACCCCGTGGCGGTCGATCAGCTGCAGCATCCCCTCGGGCGACCACTTGTCCATGAGCACGACCTTGTGCCCCATGTGCAGCGAGTTGGCCGTCCACAGCAGGACGGCCGTGTGGTAGAGCGGCGAGCCGGTGCAGTGCACGTTGCCGTCGCCCGCCCGCACCCCGAAGAGGGACAGGAACAGCGAGTAGAGACCGGCGAGCTCGTCGGGGTCCATGTCGACCCGGCCCCGCTTGACGCCTTTGGGCTTGCCGGTCGTGCCCGACGTGTAGTGCATCGGCGCCCCGGCCACGCGGTCGGTCGGTGGCGTGTCGGGCTGCCCGGCGAGCAGCTCCTCGAAGGGCCGGAAGCCAGCGACGTCGCCGATGGCGAGGGCCGGCGGGGCAGCGTCGCCCAGCTCGTCGAGGACCTTGGCCAACTCGGCGCCGAACCGCTCGTGGCCGATGATGGCCTTGGCCCCCGAGTCGCCGACGATGTAGGCGATCTCCGGCGCCACCAGGTGGTGGTTGATGGGGGTGACGTACAGCCCGATCTGGGTGCCCGCCAGGAACGCCGCCACCATCTCCACGGAGTTCGGCAGGATGAGGGCCAGCGTGTCGTCCCGCCCGAGACCGAGGGCTCGCAGCCCGTTGCTGATGCGGTTGGCGAGCCCGGCGAGCTCGCCCGCGGTGATGCTCGTGCCGTCCGGCGCCACGAGCGCCTCCCGATCCGGATCTGCGGCCGCGACGAGGAAGAACCCGAGTTCTGACACACCGTCAGATTAGTTCTCCCGCCGCACCGGCCGTGGGGCGACGGGGGGCGGAACGAGAACGCGTTCTAGTTCTCGCGCTAGGTTCCGCCGCCGTGACCGATGACCCGCACGGCGACGTGCTGACCGCGCCGCTCACCATCGAGTACCCGTTCAAGCGGACGACGGGGCCGGTGGTGGGCGCGTTCCTGACCGCACTGCGCGAGGGGTTCCTCGTGGGGATCAAGGGCTCGGACGGCCGGGTCCTGGTGCCGCCCACCGAGTACGACCCCATGACGGGGGAGGACCTCACCGAGGTCGTGGAGGTCGGCCCCGCCGGCACCGTGACCACGTGGGCCTGGGTGCGCCACCCGGGGTCGAAGGCGCCGGTCGACCGCCCGTTCGCCTGGGCCCTCATCCGGCCCGACGGCGCCGACACCGCGCTCCTCGGAGCCGTCGACGCCGGTGCCATCGGATCGATGGCGACCGGCATGAAGGTCGAGCCCGTGTGGGCCGAAGAGCGCGAGGGCTCGATCACCGACATCACCTGCTGGACGGCGGTGGCCGGATGACCGAGATCTTGCTCCCGGCGCGGCTGCAGGACGTCGAGGCGGTGCGCTCGGTGCGCACGCCGGCTTCCATCCAGTACTCGTACACGCCCGGCCAGGCCAGCAGCCGCTACCTGAAGGGCATCGCCCAGCGGAAGATCATCGGGGCGCGGGTCGAGCCCGGCGCCAAGGTGTACGTCCCGCCGCGAGGCGCCGACCCGCAGCTCGGGAAGCCCACCACCGAGCAGGTCGAAGTGGGCGACCGGGGCACGCTCGTGAGCTTCTGCGTGGTCAACGTGAGCTTCCACGGCGGCACCCAGGAGATCCCGTACACCACAGGCAACATCCTCCTCGACGGGTCCGACCAGCCGATCATGCACCTCATCCAGGAGTGCCCCGTCGACCAGGTGCGCATCGGGATGCGGCTCGAGGCCGTCTGGGTCGACGACGCCGACCTCGGCCCGACCATGGAGTCGATCCGGTGGTTCCGCCCCCTCGACGAACCCGACCTCGACGTGCACATCCCCGGCGAGGACCGCCCCCTGTGGCTCGACTCGGAGGAGTTCAACCAGTGATGACGCGAGCGCAGCGAGCCACGAGGCACAGCGGACCGTTCGGCCCCGACCGCTCGCCCGCCACGATCGGCGAGCACCTCCCGAGCCAAGCGAGGGGCGTCCCTCCGTTCGCCGACGAAGGAGGCCCCGGATGAGAGACGTCGCCATCATCGGCTTCGCGCAGACGCCGCACGTGCGCCGGCAGCCCCACCTGAACGAGGTGGAGATGCTGATGCCGGTGCTCGAGGAGGTGCGGGCCGCGGCCAAGGTGACCAAGGACGACATCGGGTTCACGGTGTCGGGCTCGACCGACTACCTGGCCGGCGTCGGGTTCAGCTTCGTGATGACCCTCGACGGCGTCGGCCCGTGGCCGCCCATCCAGGAGAGCCACGTCGAGATGGACGGCGCCTTCGCCCTTTACGAGGCGTGGGTCAAGCTTCAGCTCGGCGACGTCGACTGCGCCCTGATCTACGGCTACGGCAAGTCGTCGCCCGGCCCGATCCACGAGGTGATGAGCCGCCAGCTCGATCCGTACAACGTCGCCCCGCTCTGGCCCGACCAGATCAGCCTGGCGGCCATGCAGGCCCGGGTCGGCCTGGAGGGCAAGGCGTTCACCGAGGAGCAGATGGCCGAAGTGGCCAGCCGCAGCCGGCGCAACGCGCTCGACAACCCCAACGCCCAGCTCAGGTGGGACCGCTCGGTCGAGGAGATCCTGGCCGAGGAGCCGATCGTCGACCCGCTGCGGCGCAGCGACTGCCCGCCGATCAGCGACGGCGCGGCCGCCGTGATCATCGCCGCGGGCGACGTGGCCCGCGACCATTGCGAGCGGCCGGCGTGGATCCGGGGCATCGACCACCGCATCGACCCGATGGCGCTCGGCCTGCGCGACCTCGGCGAGTCGCCGTCGGCCCGCCTGGCGGGGGAGAAGGCCGGCGTCGGCGCCGGCGGCTTCGACATCGCCGAGCTCCACGCCCCGTTCACCCACCAGGAGCTGATCCTGCGGGCCGCCCTCGGGCTCGGCGACGAGGTCGCCGTCAATCCGTCCGGCGGGGCGTTGGCGGCCAACCCGGTGATGGCGACCGGGCTCGTGCGCTTCGGCGAGGCGGCCCAGCGCATCATCGACGGCACCGCCGGCCGGGCCGTCGCGCACTGCACGAGCGGACCGTGCCTCCAGCAGAACCTGGTGGCGGTCCTCGAAGGGGAGAACTGACTGATGGGCCACGAACGAGTTGCGATCGTCGGCCTGGGCCAGACGAAGCACGCGCCCACCCGGGGTGACGTGTCCATGGCCGGCCTCGTCCGGGAGGCCGCATCGCGCGCCCTCGCCGACGCCCAGATGACGTGGCAGGACATCGACGCCGTCGTCGTGGGCAAGGCCCCCGACTTCTTCGAGGGCGTGATGATGCCCGAGCTGTTCCTCGCCGACGCGCTCGGTGCGGTGGGCAAGCCACTGTTCCGCGTCCACACCGCCGGCTCGGTCGGTGGGTCGACCGCCATCGTCGCGTCGCAGCTGGTGGCCGCCGGCATCCACGAGCGCGTGCTCACCGTCGCCTTCGAGAAGCAGTCCGAGAGCAACGCCATGTGGGCGCTCTCGATGCCGATCCCGTTCCAGCCGCCGCTGCACGCCGGCGCCGGCGGCTACTTCGCCCCGCACATCCGCAGCTACATGCGGCGCTCCAAGGCGCCCGACCACATCGGGATCCTGGTGGCGCTCAAGGACCGCCTCAACGCGCTCAAGAACCCGTACGCCCACCTGCACAACCACGAGACGACGTTCGACTCCATCAAGGACTCGATCATGTTGTGGGACCCGATCCGTTTCGACGAGACGTGCCCGTCGTCCGACGGCGCGTTCGCCATCGTGTTCGGTTCCGAGAAGGTGGGCGACGAGGCGGCCGCCCAGGGCCGGGCCCCGGCGTGGATCCACGGCACCTCGATGCGCTCAGAGCCGACGATGTCGGCCGACCGCGACACGGTGCTGCCCCTCGGCGGCGCCCTGTGCGCCAAGGACGTGTACCGCCAGGCCGGCATCACCGACCCCCGCCGCCAGGTCGACTGCGCCGAGATCTACGTGCCGTTCTCGTGGTTCGAGCCGATGTGGATGGAGAACCTGCTCTTCGCCGAACCCGGCGACGGCTGGAGGATGACCGAGGACGGCGCCACCGCCCTCGACGGCGACCTACCGGTGAACATGAGCGGCGGGGTGCTGTCCACCAACCCGATCGGTGCCTCGGGGATGATCCGCTTCGGCGAGGCCGCGATGCAGGTGCGGGGCCAGGCCGGCGAGCACCAGGTCGACGGCGCCCGCCTCGCGGTCGGCCACGCCTACGGCGGCGGCTCGCAGTTCTTCGCCATGTGGGTCGTCGGCAGCGAGAAGCCATGAGGTTCGCCGGCAAGACGGTCCTCGTCACCGGGTCGGCGAAGGGGCAGGGCGCCGAGGAGGTCAGGCGGTTCGCCGCCGAGGGCGCGAGCGTGGTCGTCGCCGACGTGCTCGACGACGAGGGCGAGGCGATGGCGAAGGGGATCGGCGATGCGGCCCGCTACGTCCACCTCGACGTGACGTCCGAGGAGGACTGGACCGCGCTCGTGGCGTCACTCGATGCGCTCCACGTGCTCGTGAACAACGCCGGCGTGCTCGGGCCGTTCACCCCGCTGTTCAAGTCCGATGTCGGCGCGTTCCGGCGCACCCTCGACATCAACCTCGTCGGCACGTTCCTCGGGCACAAGCACGCCGGCCGCAAGATCTCCCAGAGCGGCGGCGGCGCCATCGTCAACATCTCGTCGATCAGCGGGATGTGGGGCACACCGTACGCCGCCGCCTACACGGCATCGAAGTGGGCCATCCGGGGGCTCACCAAGGCCGCCGCCGTCGAGCTCGGTCGCAACGGCATCCGGGTGAACTCGGTGCACCCCGGCGGCGTGAAGACCGACATGACCGCAGCCATGGGCGACGACGGCAGCACCGACTGGTACAAGCGCCTGCCCGTGCCCCGCATCGGCACCGTCGACGACATCGCCGGCGCGGTGCTCTTCCTCGCCAGCGACGAGGCCGCCTACATCACCGGCAGCGAGCTCGTCATCGACGGCGGCACCCTCGCCGGCGACCTGAGCCTCATCCCCCCGGCCCCCTAGCGAGCGCCCGCCCCGGAGACCCGCAATCGGGGGCAGGAACCGTCACCATCTGTCGATAGCTGCCCCCGATTGGGCGTGGGGTGGGGGTCAGCGGCGGTAGGCCAGGGCGCGCCACTCGCCGTTGAGCTCGATGCGGCTGAGGGAGACGCCGGTGGCGAGGAGCCAGGTCAGGAC
>JACDCH010000554.1 GCA_013694495.1 Acidimicrobiia bacterium
CCCACCGCCGGTCCGAGCCCTGCTCGGCCGCCACCGCCACCGTCAGCGGATGCCGAGGGCGAGGCGGGAGCGGGAGGGGAGGACGGCCGCCTGCTGCCCGCCGCCCAGCCCGACCGGCGTGCGGTCCTCGCCTCCACCGCCCACCGAGCCACCACCGATGTCGAGGCCCTGCAGCACAGCGGCGACATCGGCATCGCTGATGCACTCGAGGATGGAGTCGGCGCCGTTCTGCGGGCCCTCGCACTCGAGCTGCTCGCCGTCGCCGGACGTGGCCGTGACGATCTCGCCCACGACCATGTGCGACAGGAGCTCGTCGGCGTCGATGCGGGCGCCCTCGGGGACGTCGTCTCCCAGCTCCTGCTGGCGGGCCTCGAGGTCGCGCACGAAGTAGGGCGGGAGGTGCCGGAACCGCAGGCGGGCGGTGACGACCACGTCGGCGGGGTCGATGCCCGTCACGTCGAACACGTAGGGGACGACGACGCTCTCGGCCGGATCGTCGACCTCGAAGTCGCCGTCGGTGTCCTTGAGCCGTACCGGCTGGAGCTCCGCCATGATCTGGCCGTTCACGAGCCGACCCCGGTTCTGCACGGCGTTGGGCAGCAGCGGCTGGTACGGCACCTCGAAGCGGACGCCGTTGAGGTCGGGGTCGCCGTCGGTGAGGATCTTCTGGAAGTTCGCCAACCACGGGTCGCACTCGTCGGGGGCGAACGCGCCCCGGTCGGAGTCGCCGTCGTCGGGGTCGCCGGGGAAGTCGATGTCGAGGTTGGGGAAGGCGAAGGCGCCGAAGGCGGTCGAGAACACGCCGTCCTCCAGCGTGGCCACCAGGTCGCTGAAGGCCCGCGTGTCGCACTGGCGGAGCTCGGCGTCACCCTGGATCGGGTCGTCGACCTCGTCGCTGCTCACGCCCTCGACGCCCGATGCGCACGGCGCCGCGCCGACGGCCTCGACCTCGTCCAGGAACGGGTCGCCGTCGACGAACGGGTCGATGAGGCACACCGTCTCGCCGTCGGAGGTCTCGGCGCTGACCTCGATCCAGAACTGGCGGGCGAAGGCGAAGCCGGTCGGGAAGGAGTGGGCGAGGAGGTTGTTGCGCACGACCACGTCGACGACGAGGCCGTCGCCGATGCCGGTGTCGATGACGTCGCCGTTGACCACCTCGAGGGTGGCGGCCGACTGGATCAGCGCGTCGCGCTCGGCGACGACCCGGGCGATCTCCTCGTTGGAGAGGCCGGACTTTCGGTACAGCTCGGGGTCGAGGTCGTAGTCGACGCCGACGAACGAGTGCTCCCGGGTGAACCGCTCGGGTGCGCTCAGCAGGCCGGGGGCGTAGTCGACGACCGCCCGGGTCGGGTCCTCGGCGAGCGGCATGTGGCACCCGTTGCAGCCCAGCGGGCGGGAGAGCTCGTTCGGGAACTCGGCGCCGGACTCGTCGTAGCGGTCGGTGAAGCCGCCGGGCTCGTCGAAGAAGGCGACGTAGTCCTGCCACTCGTCGTAGGTCGTCTGCAGGACGAGGTCGTCGATGCGGCCGTCGCCGCCGTCGGCGTCGCCGTCGCCGTCGTTGTCGAGCACCGGCTCGTCGACCACGCCGTCGTCGTCGTTGTCGCCGCCGTCCTGCACGGCGACGTCGTCGGGCTCGCCGTCGTCGTCGTCGTCGACCTGCACCCGGTTGTCGTCGAGCTCGTTCTCGTCGAGCTGGAAGTCGTCGTCGCCGTCGAGGTCGTCGCCGTCCTCGATGGCGTCGAGGATCTCGACGATGCCCATCTCCTCGGCGCCATCGACGCCGATGGTGCCGTCGCCCTCGCCCTCGGCGTCGATGTCGAGCTTCACGTTGTGGCAGGCGCCGCAGAGCTGGCTCGTCTCGAGGTCGTCGAGCCAGTAGTCGGAGCCGTCGGTGTTCGTCTCGATCCCGTGGACGCGGACCGGGAGCGGGTTCGGGTCGGAGAAGAGCGGCCCGTAGACGGTGGAGAAGCCGCCCATCGACGCCTCGCTGTTCGCGACGAGCGGGTTCACGCCCTCCTGGGCGCCGTTGCCCGCCCGCTCAGCCGGCGGCTCGGCCGAGCTGTGGCACACGATGCAGCCGACGCCGTCGGACACCGCGGCGGCGTTGCCATCGCCCACCGCCACGCCGCCGGCGCCGAGCGAGTCGGTGCCGGCGTCGCCGAAGGGGAGGAGGGCGAGCGGGTCGTCGACGAAGCTGCCACCGACGGGCGTGTGGCAATCGATGCACACGTGGGCGTTGTCGGTGACGAGGTCCTCCTGCGAGTCGTCCCCGAGGTCGCGGCCGGTGAGAACCTCGAACTTGTCCGTGTTGCGGCCGTCGGCGATGTCGAAGTTCTCGATGATGAGAGCGTTCTCGGCCAGCGTGATGGGCAGCTGGGCCTCGTTGATCGTGGACGTCTGCGCATGCGACATCGTCGAGGTCTGCCACTCCTCGAACACCGCACCGTGGCAGTCGGCGCACTCGGCCGCCGCGGGGAACGCTCGCTGCTCGCTCTGCAGCACGGCCCGGGAGCCGCCGAGCACGTCCCACACGTGGAAGGCGAGGACGAGGAACAGCGCGATCGTGAGCGGCGGGTGCAGGGCCCGGAACAACTTGTACTGGCGGATGTGCCACCGCTGGCCGCCGCCTCGCGGGAAGTGCTTCTCGACCTCGGCCGCGGTGTCCCGGATCTTGGCCCACAGCATCTGCTGCTCGGCCGGCAGCTTCGCCATCTCGGCGTCGACCTCGGCCGCCGTGCGCTTGTTGTCGGTGAAGTCGGCGATGAGCCGGCGGAAGACGCGGGGCTGGCCCGTCGTCATCTTGCCGATGGCGACGTCGACGTTGAGGGCCGCCTTCTGGATGCCGATCAGATGGTGGCGGGCCATGCCCGCGATCGACACGAGGATGCCGAGGACGAGGAGCACCTTGCCGGAGGACAGCGCCGAGCGGAACGGCACGGAGGCGGCGTGGGCGTAGGCCGCGAAGAGCGCGACCACCGGGAGGTAGAGATGGCTGCGGATCCACGTCATGGTCCCGCCGGGCAGCTTCGCCTTGAGCTTCTTCACGCGCTTGCGGAGCACGTAGACGATGCCGGGCCCGGCGAAGGCCGCGAACGTGACGAGCCCCATCAGGATCACGAAGAGCTGGGTGGGGCCGCCGGCCCCGCCGCCCGACAGCGAGTGCAGGACGAAGAGCCCACCCAGGCCGAGGACCAACACGGCGACCGACCCGATGAGGACCCCGACGTCCCACTTCCGGGACCGGATCTGGAACTTCCCTGCCATCCGCTCACCTTGCTACCACGCGACGCGGAGGGAGTCGGCCGAGCCCGTTCGGCCGGCACCCGAACGGTCGAGCACCGCGCTGCTACGGTCGGCCGGGATGGTGATGGGGCTCCTCGCGATCGACGTCGACGTGCTGCGCCTGCCCACCACCGCGCTCGAGATCCTGGTGATCGTGCTGCTGCTGTCGGCGGTCGCGATGGCCGGCCTGGTGGTGCTCACCACGGCGGCCACGCCCCTCGTCGACCGGCGCTGGCCCGCCGACGAGCCCCTCAACCCCACCGAGATGCTGTGGGGCGAGTCGGGCGGCTACATCAAGCGCCACTTTCCCGGCCTCGACGTGTCCATCGGCAAGGACATCAACAGCCAGTTCACCGAGCTCAAGGTGCCGGCCGGCGAGAACGTCGTCGAACAGGGCGACCCCGCCACGCACTTCTTCGTGCTGAAGTCGGGCGAGGCCGAGGTGCTCCAGCGCACCCCGCAGGGCGGCGAGCAGATCATCCGCACCATCGCCCCGGGCGACACGTTCGGCGAGGTCGGCATCCTGCGCCGCACGCCGCGCACCGCCACCATCCGCGCCGTCACCGATGCCGTCGTCCTGCAGCTGCCGGCCGAGGAGTTCGTGGCCGGCGTCGCCTTCTCCGAGGCGGAGGGCAACGAGCTCATGGCTCGGGTCAACGACTACCTGGTCGCCGACGCGAAGCGGGCCGGCGTCACCAAGGACTCGATCCCGGCCGCGCCGACCGCCGCCGCCTCCGTGCCGGCCGGCGCCGACGCCCCGCGCGCCGCCGACACGTCGAGCGACCTCGGCGGCTCCGGCGACGCCGCGTTCGTCGCCACCCACCTGGTGCCGGCGTCGGGGCTGCTCGCCTGGGTCACCCCCGACGCCGCGGCGGACCCGACGGCCACGCT
>JACDCH010000559.1 GCA_013694495.1 Acidimicrobiia bacterium
GTACGGCGCCGGCCCCAACGGCCACGGCGCCGACGACGTGGTCACCAGCGGCGCCAACCCCTGACGCGACGCGGTCGGCGCCGGCGGGCGGCGGCCGGAAACGGCCCTCCGAGCTCAGGTCGGGTCAGGGACGGAGCCGTGGTGGTCGCAGCCGGGGGGGACGGTGCCCGGCTCCCGGAGCTCGGCGAGCGACGCCCAGAGGTCGGCGGCTGACGGCGGGCCGACGAAGCTGGCCCGCACCACGCCGGCGGCGTCGGCCACGAGCACGAGCGGGACGGCGTCGACCTCGTAGCGGTCGTGGAGGTCGCGATCGGCTTGGTAGGCGACGTCCTGCACCGCGACGGCGCCCGACTCGAGCGCCGCCACCTTCTCCCAGGTGCCCTGGCAGGCGAGGCAGGACGCCGATGAGAACTCGACGACGAGCCACGGGGCGTCGGGCCGGGCGAAGTCGGCCCGGTCCAACTGGTCGGGCACGCTGTGGCCGGTGCGGGTCGGTGCCGGCGCCGCCTGGCGGGCCCGGACGGCCGCCGCGACGGCCACGACGACCGCCACGATCACCACCGCGAGCAGGGCGCGTTCCATCGGGCCCGGAGGCTAGAGCCGACCGTCCGAGAAGGTTCGGTCACGCATCGTGCAGAATCACCCGTTGTGACCGATCAGGACCACGTCGAGGCCGACCCACCCGAGACCGCGCCGTCCGTGGGGGCCCTCGGGATCACCCCCGACATCGCGTCGCCGGCGCCCGGGGAACCAGCCGGCGAATCCGCCGCCGCCCAGCCGACGATCAAGCAGCCGTTCTTCGTCCGGCTCTTCACCGAACCGATGTGGGTGCTCGGCCTGGTGCTGCTGGTCGACGAGATCGACAAGAACATCGTCCGGGGCATGATCACGCCGATCAAGGAGGAGTTCGGGGTCGGCGACTTCGGCATCAGCCTCATGCTCAGCTTCGCCCTGCTCCTCAACGGCATCATCACCGTCCCGGCCGGCTACCTGGCCGACCGCTGGAACCGGACGCAGGCCATCGGCAAGACGGTCGTCGGGTGGTCGGCGGTCACCGCTCTCGGCGCCACATCGGTGAACTTCCCGATGCTCGTCGGGATGCGCTCGGCGCTCGGCTTCGGCCAGGCGATCACGGAGCCGTCGGCCGGCAGCCTCCTCGGCGACTACTACCCGCCCGAGGAGCGGGGGAAGGCGTTCTCGATCCAGCAGGTGATGCTCCTCGCCGGCACCGGCATCGGCGTCGCCCTCGGCGGTGGGCTCTCGAAGGCGTTCGGCTGGCGCTGGGGCCTCCTCGTCGCCGCCCTCCCGGGCCTCCTGGTGGCGCTCCTCGTGTTCAAGATGCGCGAGCCCCGCCGCGGCACCGCCGACCTCATGTCCGCCATCGGGGCGGGCTCCGTGCAGCACGCCGAGGACCACGAGAGCCAGAAGCTGTTCGACGACGGGTTCGGTCGCTTCGTCAAGGACATGATCAGCGGCCTCCGGGCCGACATGAAGACCGTGATGAGCATCCGCACGATGCGCTACGCCCTCGTCGGCGTCGCCGCCCTGCTGTTCACGATCACCGCGATCGCGGCCTGGCTCCCGCAGTACTACGAGCGGCACCTGCACTTCGCGGAGGGCGGCGGCGAAGCCGCCTTCGGCCTCCTCGCCGTGCTCGGCGGGGTGCCGGGCGTCCTCATCGGCGGCAAGGTCGCCGACAAGTACGCGACCCGGGTGGTGGGTGGGCGTCTCGCCCTGCCCGCGGTCTTCATCTTCATCGGCACGGTGTGCTTCACGGGCTCGTACCTGTTCCGGGCGCCGGCCGGCGCCACCGAACTCGACTGGGGGGTCGCCGGGCCGGCGTACGTGCTCCAGCTGCTCGGGCTCTTCGTGATGACGATGGCCATCCCCGGCCTGCGCGCCGGCCTCACCGACGCCATCCCCGCCCACCTCCGCGGCACCGGCTTCGGCGCCTTCAACCTCGTGTCCGTCGTCTTCGGCGCGGCGGCGGCGCCCCTCATCGTCGGCGCCATCTCGAGCGCCTACGACGAGAACCTCCGCGTCGCCTTCCTCGCCGTCACCCCCTTCAGCTTCGTCGGCGCCGCCATCCTCTTCCGAGCCCGCAAGTACCTCGACGAGGACATGAACAAGATCATGATGGCGGTGTTGCAGGCCATGAACGAGGAGCGTGACCGCATCCAAGAAAAGGCCGCTGAGCAGGAGAAACACTCAAACTAGCGAGTGTCCCTGATCGCACGGTGTTGACCGTGCAAACCCGCCAGTCGCCGGTGCTTATGGCACGTGAATGGCACGACATCGCATGAACGGTGATTCATCCAGTCGGGCCGCTGGGCCGGTGAGGCACGGGACGATCGCAATGGCGTGAGGGGTCCCCGCACCTGAGCTTCGACCTGGCCGCGTCGCTGTGCGGGAGGCCCGGGTCGATGGGACGCCGGTTGAGGACGGCGCTCTCCTCTCCCTCACGTTCGAGCCTGCACACACCCTGCACCCGTCGCTGGGGACCCTGGGCGGGCGCCTCGTTGCGGCGAGGCGCGTCACGTTGCCGGCTGACAGCGTCAGCGATCGTGCCGTCCCTCGCTCTGTGCCCACCAGTCGGGCGCGTGGCCCCGTTCACGCCGGTAGGCGAGCGCGTTCGCTGCCTGCTGCCACTGCCCACCACTCGACCCGCAGAAGCGCCACAGATCGCCGGCCGCTCGCTTGTAGCGGTGGACGAGATCGTCCAGCTCGAACTCGTCGATCTCGCCCTTGTCGAGCTGTTCGAATCCGTCGCGTACGTGCTCAAGCAAGCTGCGCAGCTCCTCGCGGTGGTAGGCGGCGATCACCTCACGAGCAGCTCGCCGCTCAGCCTTGTCACTCAAATCTCGCACCCCTGGGGGCTGCTCCCCGGATGACTCGTCCACGCGCACAGCATGCCCAAGTGGCAGCCCGAGCGCAGTTCTGGCGCGAAGTTCGAACCACCAAGGTGGTGGACGCTCGCGTCAAGGGAGGCGGATCGCGTCGACCACGAAGAGCAACGCCATCACGAACAGGAGCCCGGCGATACCGAAGACCCGCATTGGTCCCCTATCGAGGCGGGAGCCCCTCGGTGTCATCCTCAACGTCACGAGCACGATCGCACTGCCGAACAGCGCTGCACTGCCCGCCACAAGCAGCCGCTCTCTGTCGTCCCTGTCGGACAGCACGAGCGCAGCTACGAGGCTGATCCCAAGTAGGCCGTGCTCACCACTCCAACCCACCACGCCATGCTCCGCTCCCGGGTCCGCGCGGCCTCATGCCGCCGCTGGTGGCGGGGGGCTCCCATCTAGGGATGGTGGTGCTCAACGCGCTGCTCGTGCAACGGATCGGATCGGCAGATCGGTGCGGCGTCTCCCGTTGATCGCGAAACTCGGCGTGGCTAGTGCCGCGACCGGGAACCTTCGCCCGGTAGCTGGCAGGAGTCGCGCGGGTGGTCGCGAATCTTCTGAGCAACGCTGTGTCGCTCAGGAGGTGCTCGTGCGCGAGGGGATCAAGGTCAGGGAGA
>JACDCH010000600.1 GCA_013694495.1 Acidimicrobiia bacterium
TCTCCCTGACCTTGATCCCCTCGCGCACGAGCACCTCCTGAGCGACACAGCGTTGCTCAGAAGATTCGCGACCACCCGCGCGACTCCTGCCAGCTACCGGGCGAAGGTTCCCGGTCGCGGCACTAGATCGGCTACCAACCTGGCTGATCGCCAGCGAGTTGAAGCCTGGCGTTGGTGGCCGACCTTTGCCCGCCGATCTGGAAGCGACCCGTGGCCGTGCACCCAGTCGGCTACGGGGCTGGATACGAAACGGCTGGCGTTGGCACGGGAGGGCCGCCGGCACGCCAAGCCTTCAATCCCAGGTGGGTGGAACCTCGCCAGCGGACCAGCCGCAGCAGGTCGGGCGTGACTGCCCCCATGTCAGCCGTCGCATCACAAGGCAGGTCGATCGGTCCTATGGGTTCAGCTCCGTAGGGCACGCGCGCCATCGGACCGAACAGGACCAGGCTCTCGGTTCCCGGCAGGGCTGCGGACGGGACGAGGATCCCGGGGACCGTGAGGGTCGCCGCCCAGTCTTGGCAGGCGGCCCAGTCATCATCGACGAGGTCATCGGCCGAGATTCCGTGCGCGGCGGCTGTGTCGAAGTCGACGTGGAGGATGTCGACGGGCAGGTCGAGGCGGGACACCCGTGGCCGGGCGTACAGCTCGCGGGCTTCGACGGGATCGCGAACGTCGTGGTACCGAAGATGCTCCGCCCAGGGCCCGAGCGGGTGCATCGACCAGTACTGGACGACCGCCACGCCGCGGGAGAACCGACTCTCCCGACGGTTGGGGCTCACCCACAATGGCGTGTCCCAGTCGGCGATGCGATACGCCGTGGCCACCTCAGGTCGCGACGAACGACCGGGTTCCGGAGGCGAGCGCCACGAGGCGCCGATACGAGTCGACGTCCTTGAGCTCGTCGATCGGTCGCCGGTCGCCGAGCTGGGGATGCGGGCGCTGGAGCCACTGAATCGCGCCGAGCGGTGTCATGGCGTGCCGCAGGTGGTTCACGATCTTGGCGACGACCACAACACGTTCGGCGTGCTCAGAGCTCGGCTCCGAATCGTCCTCGGGGTTGCTCCAGCGGCGGACGGAACTCTCGGAAGCGCCGACGATCGTGGCGATGGCCGGGACTTGGAGCCCACGCAGGCGAAGCCACACCGACGCGTTCTTGGGCCCGCCTTCCCACACGGGCCGCTCGTCGAGCATGTCTCGTAGCGATTGACGGATGCGCTCGAGTGCGATCCGCAACTGCGTGCGGTCGTCGTCCTCCGCAGCGCGCAGCCCGTGAATGACGGCCGTGAGCAGTGCGGTCTGGAGGTATGGGTCGACCTCGCCGAGCGCCTCGGGCGTCTCCGGGATTTCGCTGGCCAATGCCTTCACCTGGAGACGTATGTCCTCGGTCAGCTCAGACGTGGCGAGGTTGGCGGTGGCCGAGTTCGCGAGTTCGAACAGCGACGGGGCGCGATTCCAGAAGTCAGCGTTCGTCGTCGCAGCCAGGGGCACTCCGGATCAGCGTAGACCCCGATTGCCGGTGGGGAGCGGGACGGGACCGGCGGGGTCGGCCGGAGTGACGATCACGAAGTCGAAGTTGGGTCGACCCGCCGGCGTGCGAGGGCGAGGCAGCGCGGTCCCTCGCGAGCTCAACCTTGACTCGACATCGCCAGAGGGCCGAGCGACGTCTCTCCGCGGATTGAGGCTCAGCGAGCCGCGCTGCGCATCGCCTTGGTCGCCGCAGCGGTGTCGAACTCCGCCGGGTCGTAGCCGTCTGGTGCCCACGTGACCATGTCCTCGTGCTCGTCGTCCAGCGGATCGGCGAGGGCCTCGACGAGGCGCTCGAAGCCGGTGACGCCGCCGCAGTCCTCGGGTGGGCACGCTCGCTCGCCGGCGAGGCATACCGGGTACCGCTCGGCCTCGAGCTCCTCGATCGTCTCGACCACGAGGTCGTGCGCCCAGCTGTCGCCGAAGTCGTACTGCCACACGAGCGCAGCGCCGACCCTCGGGAGAACCTGCTTTACGGTGACCTTGCGCTCGTCGATCGTCCAGTCGTCGTCTTCGTCCGGCTCGCCGAACAGCACGCCGCCGAGGTCGAATGCGTGGAGGTGGCACCCGTCTCAGCCCACCGCCGCCTCGAGGACACGGTTGAACGCTGGCAGCTTCATGTCGGACTTGACCACGATCCGCCGCCAGATCTCCGGCTCGATCTCCCGAAGACTGATCCGGAGGACGTGCGCCGTCGGGCCGAACGGGATCACCTGTCGCGCTGGCCGAGCTCGAAGTCACACCCCTTGATCGAGGTGTGGCGCACGAACCCCTTCTTCGCAGGGTCGGCGGACAGTTCATCGCCGCACTTCGGGCATACGAAGCCCTGCCGCTCGGCGGTCGACGTCTTCACCATCACCGGAGATGCTGACACAGCCGCCCGGAGCGCTACGTTCGGTGACGGTGAACAGGTCGTCGGTCGCCTCCCGCAGCGCCGTTTGAGCGCGACGTCGCGAACGGCTCCAGAACGCACCGTGCGCATGCGCTGGAGGGCATCCCCAAACGGGCTAGTTCGGGGCGCAGCAACTCTTGCGAATGCGGCGCGGTAACCGCGAGGCGATCCACGCGCCCGAAATCGGCGATCTGCGTCGGGCCACCAGCACCTCGGCGTGCTACAGAACGCGCGCCCAGGGGGTGTCGGTGGCGGCAGGAGGGACGATGTTGACGCGTAGCGTCAACACTCGGACTTGCCGTTCGCCGGATGCCTCGCCCTACGGGATCAGGCGGTGGCGCGGACGACGGCGTGCCGGCGCCGCCGGGCGCCGACGACGAGGACGGCACCGCCGACGGCGAGGCCGCCGCCGACGAGCACCAGCTCGAGGCTGTCCTGGCCCGTGCGGGGCAGCGGGCGGGCGGTCTGCGTCCCCCGCACCTCGGGCGTGGTCCCCCGCACCTCGGGCGTGATTTGGACCGGGAGGACTTCGGTGTACTCGCCCGGGTCCGGCGTCGGCGTGGTCTGCGCCGCCGCGGCCGCGGGCCACGCCAGGCCGACACCCATCGCCACGACCGCCAGCGTCCGCTTCATCGTTCCTCCATCGCCCGTTGCGTCAAGCACAGAGTATGGCCGCTCAGCGTGACCTTGTCGAGCCGCGTCGGCGCATTCGGCTGCGCTACGTGGTGAACGGGCCCTCATCGGGCCGACACACCGACGCGAATGGGACCGTCGAGCCCGCGTTCGACACGTAGCGTGCCGCCCTCGCCGGGCTCCAGGCCGTCGACCGCAAGCCCGGCGGCACCCCCCACCACCTCGAGCTCGGCCGAGAGGCGGTCGCCGTTGACCGCG
This sequence comes from Acidimicrobiia bacterium, assembly GCA_013694495.1. Taxonomy (GTDB): domain Bacteria; phylum Actinomycetota; class Acidimicrobiia; order Acidimicrobiales; family JACDCH01; genus JACDCH01. Next base: position 3,308 of record JACDCH010000600.1, read on the forward strand.
GGCTGGCGCACGACGTCGAGCGTCCAGGCCCCGTCGGGGGCGATCGCACCGCTCACGTCGACCTCGATGATGACCGAACCTCCGGGTGGCACCCGGATGGCGACGACCGTCACCTCCCAGCCGCGGTCGTCGATCCCGCCCTGGCGCATGACGAGCTCGCCGTCGACCCGCACCGCCACGGGAGGGAGCGCGGTGTACAGGTACGCCTGGAGGAAGTTCTCGCCGGGGGCCAGCCCCGGATCCGTCGCCACCGGACCGCCGTAGTCGATGATCGGGGCGGGCAGGCCGACCGCCGGCGCGGCGTTCGACAGCTGCACCGTGTACGTGCCGGACACCGAGCCCGTCAGTGGATCCCACCGCGCCCGGTACGACGTCACCCGCTCCAGGAAGTAGTCGATCTTGTTCTGGCCCAGGTTGAAGGTGACGACCCCCACCCCGTCGCGCTCGGGGCGCGGCACCGACCCGGCCAGGCCCAGGCGCTCGAGCACGACGCCCTCGTCCTCGTCGAAGCTGGCGAACGAGAGGTGCCGGCCCTCGACGACGGGTCCGAACGTGGTGGCGATCACCCTCGGGCCGGGCAGGTCGCCGGTGGTCAACCGCGCCCAGGCCCGGTCGACGGCCTCGCCGAGCCGGTCGACCCGGGCGGAGTTGGCGTCGGCGTCGTCGCCGAGGGTGAGGTACTGGCCGTGGAGCAGGAACTCGGCGGCGTTGTCGGGGCCGAGCACCGTGCCGTCGGACAGGTCGAGCGACCCGACCAGCGTCAGCACGGCGGCGACGGCTTGGGGATCCACCGAGAGCACGCCGTCGAGGGGGGAACCGCCGGTCTGGTCCCAGAGTTGGCGGGCGATGTCGGCCGCAACGGTGAAGTCGGGGTCGAGGGTGGTGTTCTGCCAGAGCTGGTCCTGGAACGTGTACCCGTACAGGGCCCGGTGCCCGGGCCCGGCCTCCACCGCCCGCTGCCCGGCCGGGGACATCCGGTCGTCGAGGTCGCTGATCCGGCCCGACGCCACGAGCTCGAGGTGCCCGCCGTCGGCCACGATCTCGCCCCAATTGCCCGGCAGGCCGCCGGACCCGCGGGCCTCCGCGGGCTGCTGCACGAGCAGCAGGTACCGCCGGGGGCCGTCCCGCCCGAGGATCGAGGGGAGCACGTCGCCAACCGCGGCCGCCAGGTTCGCGGTGGCGGCGGCGTCGCCCACGCGTTGGTCGAGCGTCGCGTGGCGGTCGGCCAGTGGGCCGACCAACCACGGCGACCGGGTGGCCGCCAAACGCCCCCTCGAGGCCTGGAGC
>JACDCH010000640.1 GCA_013694495.1 Acidimicrobiia bacterium
CTGTTGCTCCTCGGGGCGGCGTTCGTGGCCCGCCGGGTCGGCGCCTAGCCTCCGGCGCTTCGCACGCGAGTCGAGGGGGAACGATGCCGGGCTGGAACTTCGCGGACGCATGGGAGGTCGTGGCGGGCAAGATCCCCGACGCCCAGTGCCAGGTGCAGGGCGACCGGCGGGTCACCTGGGGCGAGTTCGACCGGCGGGCCAACGGCGTGGCCCGCACGCTGCTCGACCGGGGCGCCGCCGAGCAGGACAAGGTCGCCCAGTACCTCCAGAACTGCCCCGAGTACCTCGAGTCGATGTACGGGGCGTTCAAGGCCGGGCTGGTGCCCATCAACACCAACTTCCGGTACGCCGAGGACGAGCTCGTGTACCTGTGGGACAACGCCGACTGCGTGGCCGTCGTCTTCCACAGCACGTTCACCGCCACGATCGAGCGCATCCGCGACCGAGTGACCAAGGTGGCGACGTGGCTGTGGGTGCCCGACCCCGCCGACGACTCGCCCTGCCCCGAGTGGGCCCTCCCCTACCAGGACGCGGCCGAGGCCGGCACCGCCGAAGCCGTCGTGGCGCCGTGGGGGCGCGACGGCGACCAGCTGCTCATGCTCTACACGGGCGGCACCACTGGCATGCCGAAGGGCGTGATGTGGCGCCAGGACGACCTGTTCCGCAACATCTGCGGCGCGCTCAACCCCCGCTTCCGCGAGGACCCCGTCGACTACGACGTCGTCGCCGGCGGCGTCAACGGCCCCGGCTTCAAGGGCCTGCCGGCCTGCCCGCTGATGCACGGCACGGGCTGCTTCACCCAGCTGATCCTGCTCACCGGCGGCGGGTCGACGGTGCTGCTCGAGGCCCGGAACCTCGACATAGAGGAGATCCTCTCCACGGTCGAGCGCGACGAGGTCAACCAGCTCGTCATCGTCGGCGACGCCTTCGCCAAGCCGATCCTCCGGGCCCTCGACGCCAACCCCGGCAAGTGGGACCTCACGAGCATGTTCATGATCGCCAGCTCCGGGGTGATGTTCAGCGAGGAGAGCAAGCAGGGCCTCCTGCGCCACAACCCGGGGATGATGATCATCGACGCCTTCTCGTCGTCGGAGGCGGTCGGTATGGGCCAGTCCGTGTCGACCGCCGGCGGCACGTCGGGCACGGCGTCGTTCCAGCTCGGCGAGAACACCAAGGTCATCACCGAGGACGGGCGCCTCGTCGAGCCCGGCTCGGGCGAGATCGGCCGGGTCGCCGTCGGCGGCTTCCAGCCGGTCGGGTACTACAAGGACCCCGAGAAGACGGCGGCCACGTTCATCGAGTTCGAGGGCCGGCGCTACTCGTGCCCGGGCGACTGGGCCCAGGTCGAGGCCGACGGCGCGCTCACGCTGCTCGGTCGGGGCTCGGTGTGCATCAACACCGGCGGCGAGAAGGTCTTCCCCGAGGAGGTCGAGGAGGTCCTGAAGACCCACCCCTCCGTGCGCGATGCGGTGGCGGTCGGCGTGCCCGACGAGAAGTTCGGCGAGGCCATCACGGCCGTGGTCGAGGGCATCCCCGGCGAGGCCGTCGACCCCGCCGCTCTCATCGCCCACGTGAAGGGGAAGCTGGCCAGCTACAAGGCGCCCAAGCACGTCGTGGCGGTCGTCACCATCGGCCGGGCCCCCAACGGCAAGGTCGACTACAAGCGCCTCAAGGCCGAGGCGATCGAGTCGCTCGGGCTGTCGTAGCGCGGCGCCCATCAGGGGCCCGCAGAGGGCGTGACCGTCACACCCCCTGCGTACAGTCGGCCGGTGCCCTACCCGGTCGAACCGGTGCTGTCGCCCAGCCGGGTGTCGGCGTTCACCGAGTGCGCGCTCGCGTTCCGCTTCGCCAAGCTCGACGGGCTGCCCGAGGTGCCGTCCCCCCACGCAGTCAAGGGGTCGCTCGTCCACGCCGCGCTCGAGTCGCTCTTCGCGCTGCCCGCCGCTGCCCGCACGCCCGCGGCCGGCGCGGCCGCGTTGGAGCAGGCGGCAGTCGCCGTCGCCGGCGACCCGGAC
>JACDCH010000016.1 GCA_013694495.1 Acidimicrobiia bacterium
CCACGCACCCCGCTCCCGCGACGGCGAACGACCGGTCGACCCAGAGCCGGGCGCGGCCCCCCGGGGGAGCCGGTGGGGGCAGCGACCCCACCAGCCGGTCGAGGGCGGCCCGGAGGTCGTCCAGCCCGATCCCCCGCAGCGCGTCGACCGCGACCACCGGCGCGCCGGCCAGCCCGCTGCCAGCGACCGCCTCGGCCACCTCGAGTCGGGCCAGCTCGAGCACCTCGTCGTCGACGGTGCCGACCTTCGTGAGGGCCACGACCCCGCGGCGCACGCCGACCAGGTCGAGGATGCGCAGGTGCTCCTCCGACTGCGCCATCCATCCCTCGGCGGCGTCCACCACGAAGAGGGCGGCGTCGACCGATCCGACGCCGGCCAGCATGTTCCGGATGAAGCGCTGGTGGCCGGGCACGTCCACGAACGCGACGGCGCGCCCGGCGGGCAGCCGCAGGGGGGCGAAGCCGAGGTCGATGGTCAGCCCCCTGCGCTTCTCCTCCTCGAGGCGGTCCGGATCGATACCCGTCAGCACCCGAACGAGCGTCGACTTGCCGTGGTCGACGTGCCCGGCGGTGGCCACCACGTACATGGCCTCCTCGGGCGGTTCGACCCCGGCCGTCCCTGCTGTGGTCACTCGTCCCTCGTCATCGTCGACCGGTTCCGGCCGCTCCCTAGGATCGCCCGCCATCGAGATCATGTTCGTCTGCACCGCCAACGTGTGCCGCTCACCGGTGGCGGCGGCGTTGGCGCGCCGGCGGCTCCACGGCACGGGCATCATGGTGAGCGCCGCCGGCATCCTCCCCGGTGAGCGCCCCGTCGACCCGGTGGCGGTGGAGGTGCTGGCCGCCCACGGGCTCGCCGTCGACGGCGAGCCCAGCCGCCGACTGACGACCGCCGACGTCCGCAGGGCGGATCTCGTGCTGTGCCTCGAGCGCCGCCACCTGCGGGAGGTGGTCGTGCTCGACCGCGACGCGCTGCGCAAGAGCTTCACCATCCGCGAGCTCGTCCGGCGGGGCGACACGATCGGTCCCCGGCCGCCCGGAACCGCCCTGGCCGCCTGGTTGGACGCGGCCAACGGCGACCGCGAGCTGTCGTCGTTGACCGGCGAGGCGCCCGACGACGACATCGCCGACCCCACCGGCGGTCCGATCACCGGCTACGAGCACACGGTGCGGTGGATCGACGCGCTCCTCGGTCGCCTGGTCGGCCTCCTGTGGCCGCCGGGCACGGGGGCCTTCGACGACGACGACGAGGCCGACGAACGCGGCGTGACCACGGCCGAGGCCGGTGACGCGAGGGTCGAGGTGTGGCGGAACACGGCGTCGACCACTGCCGTGCCGGCGACGGTCGGGATCGTCGTCGACCGCCTCGGGCTCCGTCTGGCCCGCTCGATCAGCGCCACCCTCACCGACCTCGGTCTCGAACCGCCGGTCACCACCGAGGACTCCTGGGTCGCGCATCACTGGGCCGACTGCGCCGCCGCCGCCACCGTCGCCGTGGCCGCCGGCGACGTCGACGTCGCCGTCGCCCTCACCGGCTCGGGCACCGGCGCCACGATGCTCGCCAATCGCCATCCCGGCGTGCGGGCCGCGTTGGCGACGAACGTCACGATGGCCCGGCGGGCTCGCCGGGCCTGGGGCGCCAACATCCTCTTCCTCGGCGTCGAGGAGGTCACCCTCGTCGTGGCGACCGACATCATGATCGCCTTCCTCCGAGAAGGGGTCAGCATCCCCGCCGAGCTCGACGACGGCCCACCCCTGGTGCTGTCCCGTCCTTCGCAGGCCGCTGGCTAGGTCGGCGAAGCATGCCCGCCGCGGTATCGCCGGGGGGCGGGCCCGGCGGCCGGCCGGGCCCGCGGGCTCGTTCGTCCACGACTGGCTCCTGTGGGTCGGCGTGGGCTGCGCCGCGCTCGTGGGCGCCGTACAGGTCGCCGCAGCCCTCGGGCCCGGCCCTGCCCCCGTCGAGGTCCAGGGCATCCAGATCGAGCGCCCTGCGGCCGACGGCGGCGCCGCCTCCTCGGTCCCGTCGACCGCGTCGGCCGCGGCCGTGACCAGCGCCACGGTGCCGAGCTCGGCGCTTCCCGGGTCGACGACGTCCCCCGAGCTGCTGCCCGGACCCACCTCGGCTACCTCGCCCCCCACCGTGCCCACCACGGCCC
>JACDCH010000140.1 GCA_013694495.1 Acidimicrobiia bacterium
CACCACGAGGGCGACCAGGGCCCGCACCGTCCGCATGAGGGGTCGAGAGTAGCCGAAGGTGCACACGAACGTTGCATTCGCGTGACAGCCGGTCACCCGCCGGGCGGAGCGGCCGGCGCGACCTCGCCGGTGTCGGACTCGTCGACGATGTCGCCGACGACCGATTCGAGTACATCCTCGAGGGTGGCGAGCCCGACGAAGACACCGTCGCTCGCCACCGCGGCCACGTGGGTACGGGCCCGGCGCATCTCGACCAGCACCTCGTCGAGGGCCGAGGCCCGGTCGAGCACGAGGACCTTGCGGATCTTGCTGTCCGGAACGGGGCGGTCGTGGTCGGCGGTGGGGAGGTCGAGGAGGTCCTTGGCGTGCACGAAGCCCACCACCCTGCGCCCGCCGGGCTCGAGCACGAGCAGCCGGGACACGCCGTGGCGCACGACGAGAGCCTCGGCGGCGGCGACGGTGTCGCCCTGGGTGAGCGACACCACCGCAGCGGGCGGGACGAGGATCGACCCGAGGTCCCGGCGCCCGAGCCGCAGCGCGCCGGCGAGGAGCTGGTGCGCGGTCTCCCCCAGGATCCCGCCCTCGCGCGACTCGTGCAGCAGCCGGGCCAGTTCGTCGGCCGAGTGGATCGTGGCCAGCTCGTCGCGGGGCTCCACGCCGAGGGCCCGGGTGCCCGCGTTGGCCATGGCGGTGAGGACCCGGAGCACGGGCCGGAACAGCGCGACGTACAAGCGGTTGAGGCCGGACAGCCGCAGCAGGCTCGTCTCGGGGTGGGTGATGGCGATCGCCTTGGGGACCATCTCGCCGAACACGAGGTGGGCGAACACCACGATGAGGAGGGCGATCAGGAAGCCGATGGCGTGCAGGAGCCCCTCGGGGAGCTCGACGACCCCGGCGATGCCCGATTCGATGAGGTGGGCGATGGCCGGTTCGGCCACCGCGCCGAGGCCGAGCGACGCCATCGTGATCCCGAGCTGACTGCCGGCGAGCTGCAGGTTGAGCTCGCCGACCGCCCGGAGGGCCCGGCGGGCGCGGCGGTCGCCAGCGGCGGCGAGGGGCTCGATGGCCGTGCGGCGCGACGCGATGAGGGCGAACTCCACGGCCACGAAGAACGCGTTGGCGGCGAGGAGCAGGACGGTGACGAACAGCAGCAGCGCCGTCATCGGTCGCGCGCTCCGTCGTCGGCATCGGCTCTGGCGCCGGGCTCGGGCGCCGTCAACCGGACGGTGGCAACCCGGCGCCGCTCCATCTCGAGCACCTCGATCGTCCAGCCGTCCTCGGTGAAGCGGGCGCCGGGCTCGGGAATACGCCCGAGCCGGTCGAGGACGTAACCGGCCAGGGTCTCGTACGGCCCGTCCGGCACCCCGAAGGCGGTGGCGTCGGCGACCTCGTCGGGGTGCAGCGTCCCGGCCACCTCGTGGATGCCGGCCGGCAGGGCCTGCGGCGTCGGGGCCGGGGCCGGGTCGTACTCGTCGTCGATCTCGCCGACGAGCTCCTCGAGCACGTCCTCGAGGGTCAGGATGCCGGCCGTACCGCCGTACTCGTCGACCACCACCGCCAGGTGCGGCGTCCCGAGGGCGCGGAAGTCGCCGAGGAGCGCGGCCAGGTCGGCGGTCTCGGGCACGACCCACGGCGCCTGCATGAGCGACCCCACCGGTTCGGAGCCCCGAGCCTCGAACGGCAGCCGGTACACGTCTTTGACGTGGACGACGCCGACGACGTCGTCGAGGTCGGCGCCGCACACCGGGAAGCGGCTGCGCCCGCTCCCCACAGCCAGCTCGACGAGCTCGCTCACCGGCGCCTCGGCCTGGATCCAGTGCGTGTCGACCCGCGGCACGAGCGCGTCGGCGGCCGTCTTCTTCCCGAAGCGCAGCGCCCGGCGTAGCACCGAGTACGCCTCCGGCGCGACCTCGCCCTCCTCGCCCGACGACCGGATCAGCAGCTCCAGCTCCTCGAGCGAACGCACCGACGTGAGCTCCTCGGTGGGCTCGACGCCGAGCCGGCGCACGATGGCGTTGGCGGCGGCGTTGAAGACGGTGATCAGCGGCCCGAGCAGCCGCCCGTAGAGCGCGGCCGGGCGGGCCAGGCGCAGCGCCGTCCGCTCGGGGCCGGCGATGGCGAGGCTCTTCGGCACCAGCTCGCCGATCACCATCTGGAAGACCGTGGCGAGCACGAGGGCGACGGCGATCGCCGGCCCCCGGCCGATGGCCGGCTCCACCACCTCGGCCACCGCCGGCTCGGCGAGGAAGCCGAGCGCCACCGACGTCACGGTGATGCCGAGCTGGGCGCCGGAGAGGTGGAACGAGAGCCGGCGCAGGAGGCCGGCCACCACCTTGGCCCGGCCGTCGCCCTCCCCGACGAGGATGGCCACCCGGCTCCGGTCGACGGCGACCAGCGCGAACTCGACGGCGACGAAGAACGCGGTCGCCAGCACGAGCACCACGACGAGCGCGAGCTGGAGGGCCGTCTGGATGCTCCCGATCGTGGCACGCCCGCGGTTTGCGTCGGTGCCAGGGCAACGGATTCACTGCCCGCCGGTGCACCCGTGAGCCTCGTCGAGCTGCTCCTCGGCACGCTGGTGATGACGGTGGGCGCCACGCTGCAGGCGTCGGTGGGGTTCGGCTCGAACCTGGTGGCGGCCCCCCTGCTGCTGCTGATCGACGACGGCTACGTGCCCGCCCCGGTCGTGATCGCCAGCCTGGTGCTCAACCTCCTCGTCGCCCGCCGCGAGGGTCGGGCGTCGGTGCACCCGGGGGTGAACGTGGCCATCTCCGGCCAGGTGCTCGGCATCGTCGCGGCCGGCGCCGTCCTCGTCGCCGTCCCCGAACGGGGCCTCTCGCTTCTCTTCGGGGCGCTCGTGCTGGTGGCCGTCATCCTCAGCAGCGCGGGCTGGTACCTGTCCCCCACTCGCCGGACGCTGGCCGGGGCCGGCGTGGCAGCCGGGTTCATGGGCACCGTCTCCGGCATCGGTGGCCCGCCGATGGCGCTCGTCTACCAACGCGTCGGTGCGGCCACGCTGCGGGCGACGCTGGCCCGCTTCTTCCTCGCCGGCGGCGTCGTGTCGATCCCGACGCTCCTGCTCGCGGGCGAGATCGGTCGCCACGAGCTGGGGCTGACCGCCTCGCTGCTGCCCGGCACCGTCGTCGGCTACTTCGTCGGGGGTCGGCTCTCGTCGCGCCTCGACGGGGCCTCGATCCGGCCGATCGTGCTCGGCTTGTCTGCCGTCTCGGCCATCGCCGTGCTCGCCCGCGAGCTGGTCTGACCGACCTGGTCTACCGTCGCCGCGGATGGCCGGCGACGAGACGGTGACGGGGCGGGAGGTGCTGCTCGAGGTCCTCCGCACGGAGGGCGTGACCCACGTGTTCGGCAACCCGGGCTCGACCGAGCTGCCGTTCGTCGACGCCCTCGCCGCGGCCGACGACATCCACTACGTCCTCGCCCTCCAGGAGGCAACGGCCGTCGGCATGGCCGACGGATACGCCCTGGCCACCCGCCGCCCGGCGTTTCTCAACCTGCACACGTCGGCCGGTCTCGGCAACGCGATCGGCAACCTCACGAACGCCAGGGCCAACGGCACACCGTTGGTCGTCACCGCCGGCCAGCAGGACGAGCGCCACCTGGCCGACGACCCGCTGCTGTCGGGCCCGCTCACCGAGCTCGCAGCCCCGACCGCCAAGTGGGCCCACGAGGTCCGCAGCCTCGGCGAGCTGGGCACGATGCTCCGCCGGGCCTTCGCCGATGCGGCCAAGGCCCCGGCCGGCCCGACGTTCCTCTCGCTGCGCATGGACATCCTCGAGCGCTCCGGCGCGTCGTCCGAGGTGGCGGCGCCGCCCCGGTCCACCTTCTGCGGGCCGGGGGTCGCGGCCGGCGTCGACGAGCTGGCGGCCCTGCTGGCCGGCGCCGACCGGGTGGCGATCGTCGCGGGCGACGAGGTGGCCGACGCCGGTGCGCAAGCGGCACTCGCGGCGATGGCCGACGCGCTGGGTGCGTCGGTGTTCGGCAACCCGCTGCACGCCCGAGCGGTGTTCGACCCGCGCCACGGCCGCTGGTCGGGGATGCTGCCGCCCAGCGCCGCGGGCATCCGGGCCGCCCTGGCCGGCCACGACCTCGTTTTCGCCGTCGCCGGCCAACCGTTCCTCGCCTACCCGTACTCACCGGGCTCGCCGCTGCCCGACGGGGCCGCCCTCGTGCACTTGTCGCCTGATCCGGCCCAGCTCGGCCGGGCCCACCCGACCCGCCTCGGCCTGAGCGGCGGGGTGCTCGCCACCCTGGCGCGGCTCGCCGAGGGCCTGGAGCCGCCCGAAGCCGACGCCCACGAGGCCGCGACCGAGGCGCGGACGGCGCAGATCGACGCC
>JACDCH010000026.1 GCA_013694495.1 Acidimicrobiia bacterium
CCCGACCTTGCGCCGCTTCGGCGTCTGGCCCTCGTAGTCCCAGCGGGCGAGGCGATCCGCCACCGTGGTGGCCGCTGCCGCGACCGCGGCGGTGCCGACGAGGGCCCGCGGGTGGCGACCGGTGCCGGGCGTGACCCGCTTGCGCAGCGCGTCGCCGGCGAACGGCGCAACGAGGCTGAGCACGCCCATCGAGAGGCTGGCCAGGGCGTCGGGCTTGGTGTAGTCGGCCGGGCTCGGACCCTGGGCCTCGGCCCGCCGGCCGAGCCAGCGCCGCTCGGCCTCCATCGACCCGAAGTAGAACGGGATGGCCGCCACCGTCAGGTCGAACCCGCTGCCCTGCGCCGCCACGGCTCCGATCATGCCCGACGCCAGGGCCGGGGTTCGACCCCGGGAGGGGTCGGTAGGCTCCGCCGCCGTGGCTGAACAGGCTGAGCACTACGACGTCGTCGTCATCGGTGGGGGCCCGGGGGGCTACGCCGCCGCCCTCTACGGCGGGTCCGCCGGGCTGAAGGTCGCCCTCGTCGAGCGCGACAAGGTCGGCGGCACGTGCCTGCACCGGGGCTGCATCCCGGCCAAGGAGCTGCTGGAGACGGCCGCCACCCACCGCCACGTCCGCCACGCCAAGGAGTACGGCATCCTCGCCGAGCTCACCGGCGTCGACTGGGACGTGTCGATGGCCCGCAAGAACACGATCGTCAACGGCAACTGGAAGGGCCTCCAGTCGACGCTCAAGCGCCGGGGCACCACCACCTACGCGGGCACCGGCACGTTGAACACCGGGGTGGCGGGCGGGGGCGTCACCGACCGCACCGTCACGGTCACCGACGCCGACGGCGGCACGCAGCAGCTCACCGGCGACGCCGTGATCCTGGCCGCTGGGTCCGTGCCCCGCACGATCCCCGGCTTCGACGTCGACGGCACCATCGTCGTCACCTCCGACGAGCTGCTCGACCTGCCGAAGCTGCCGGCCACCGCGGTGGTCATCGGCGGCGGGGCCATCGGCTGCGAGTTCGCCTCGATGCTCGCCGACCTGGGGACGAAGGTGACGATCCTCGAGGGCCTGCCCAAGATCCTCCCCGGCTGCGACGACGACGTGGCCAAGGTCGTCGTGAAGAGCTTCGGCCGCAAGGGCATCGACATCCGCGCCGGCGTCAAGGTCACGGGGCACGAGCCCAGGGACGGCGGCGGGACCGTGGTGCAGGTCGAAGGGGGCGACCCCGTGGAGACCGACCTCGTCGTCGTCTCCGTCGGCCGGCGGCCGTTCTCGGAGTCGCTCGGGCTCGACGGCAGCGGCATCGAGGTCGACGAGCGCGGCTTCGTCAAGATCGACGAGCTCTGCCGCACGTCGGTCGAGGGCGTGTGGGCCATCGGCGACCTCGTGGCCACCCCCGCGCTGGCCCACGTCGGCTTCGCCGAGGCGATCGTCGCCATCAAGGACATCCTCGGCGAGGACCCGGTGCCGGTCGACTACGGCAAGGTCCCGTGGGCCATCTACTGCTCGCCCGAGGTCGCCTTCGCCGGGATGTCCGAACAGGCGGCCAAGGACGCCGGCCACGACGTCGTCACCTACAGCTCGCAGTTCTCCCACAACGCCCGCTCGATGATCGTGAACCAGCCCGAGGGCCTGGTGAAGGTCATCGCAGCCAAGGACGCCGACGGCAAGGCGGGCCAGGTCCTCGGCGTGCACATGGTCGGGCCCTGGGTCACCGAGCAGCTCGGCGGTGGCTACCTGGCCGTCAACTGGGAGGCGACGGTCGACGAGGTCGCCCACTTCATCCAGCCCCACCCCACCATGAGCGAGGTGTTCGGCGAGGCCTTCCTCGCCATCGCCGGCCGCCCCCTCCACGGTTAGGAGCCCCCACACCGCATGACCGACATCACGATGCCCCAGCTCGGGGAGACCGTCACCGAGGGCACGATCACGAAGTGGCACAAGGCGGTCGGTGACGAGGTCGCCGAGGACGAGGTGCTCTACGAGGTCTCGACCGACAAGGTCGACACCG
>JACDCH010000046.1 GCA_013694495.1 Acidimicrobiia bacterium
GGCCCGGGCGGCCCGGACGGCCCGGACGGCCCGGACGGCTGGGCGGGCTCGACCACCGAGGTGGCGAGGCAGTCAGCCCGGATGTCGCCGCTCTCGTGGACCGTGCCGGCCCGGTCCGGGAAGTGACGGGCCGAGCGCAGGTGGAACGACAGGGCCGCGCACCGGTCGGTGTCGTCGAGGAGGCGGGCGTCGGCGTCGTCGTGGCCCGGCTCGCCCGGCCGCTTCAGCCACCGGTCGAGCCACGCCACCGAGTCGACCGTCGCCTGCGGGTTCCAGCCGGTGGTCCACGACGAGGTCGGGAAGGCCGGGATGAGCGACCACTCGAAGTGCGTCGACCCGGCCGGCGTCTCCTGGAACACCGGCACCCCGGCGGCCGCCCAGGCTCGGAACGCACCGAGGTCGGCCTCGGGGTCGGGCGGCTCGATGTACGGCGCCCCCGCGATCCCGTACTCCGACGAGTGCCCCATGGCCGGCACCCGCGGCACGATCGGCGGCGTGCCGCTGCGGCCGGGCGCGGCGAGCGAGTCCCAGGCGACGATGGCGTCGACCGGGTTGGGCCCGCCCCCGCCGATCGTTCCCGGCCACGGGTCGTACGACTGCACGACCGTCACGCCGGTGGCTCCCAGGGAGTGGCCGGCGAGGCCGATCCGCTCCGCATCGAGTGCGTCGCCCAACGGGTTCGACGGGGCGAGCGTGGCGCCGCCGGCCGGGCACGTCGCCGACGGCGGGTAGGGCACGGCCGGTGTCGAGCGCAGGAAGTCGACGGCGTCGACGAGCCCGGTCCAGAACACGCTGGGGTTGGCGTTGCTGCCCTGCTCGCCCGCCGGCGTGTGGTTGTCGGAGCGACCCTGCCCGCGGACGTCGAACGTGAGCACGACGTACCCGCTCCGCACGAGGGCCTGGGCGAAGAACCAGTAGAGGGTCTCGGGCGCCTGGATCGATCCGTTCTCGATGACGACGCCGGGGAAGCGTTGGCCCGGCGACCGGTCCCGCGGCGCCCACACCCGCCCCGAGAGCCGGGCGCACTGGCGGTCGGGGAACAGCACCGGGACGACCTCGCCGACCTCGTCGTAGAACGGGTCGACGCCGGGGTAGCGGAAGGGGTCGCCGGCGCACGACAGGCCCCAGGTCTCGCACAGGTTCCCCGTCGAGTCCGTCGGGAAGGCGAGGGACTCCAGCGTGTTGGTGGCGCTCTGCTCGAGCAGGCGGGCCAGGAAGCGCGGGTCGGCGGCCTGCTCGGTCGGTGCCTCGAGGGTGCGGGCGTAGTTGGCCAGCTCGCGGACGGTCCACTCGATCGACGGGTACGGCGGGTCCTCGGGCACGCCGAGGGCGGGGGTGGGCAGCACCGCCGGCACGAGGACCGCGAGCGCCGCCAGGGCGACGGCTGCTCTACGGATCCTCACACGGGTGGGTTCGACGGCCGGCGCCGGCCTTCCTCTCAGAGCGGGTCCGACGATCCGGTCCCGCACCGGCTTCTTCGACCCTCGAAGGTCGTGCTCGTACGCTGTCGCCCCGATGGCCGACGACGAGCAATCCCGGTGGCGGGCGCTGGCCCAGGCAGACCTGAAGGGCACCGATCCCGACTCGTTGGTGTGGGACACGCCCGAGGGCATCCCGGTGAAGCCGCTCTACACGGCGGCCGACCTCGAGGGCATCGAGCACCTCGGCGCCGTGCCGGGCGAGGCGCCGTACGTGCGGGGGCCGCGGGCCACGATGTACGCCAACCGCCCCTGGACGATCCGCCAGTACGCCGGGTTCTCCACCGCCGAGGAGTCGAACGCCTTCTACCGGCGCAACCTGGCGGCCGGGCAGATGGGGCTCTCGGTCGCCTTCGACCTCGCCACGCACCGGGGCTACGACTCCGACCACCCGAGGGTCGTGGGCGACGTCGGCAAGGCCGGCGTGGCCATCGACTCCGTCGAGGACACGAAGCTCCTGTTCGCCGACATCCCCCTCGACAAGATGAGCGTGTCGATGACGATGAACGGCGCCGTCCTGCCGGTCCTGGCCTGCTACGTCGTGGCCGCCGAGGAGCAGGGGGTGAGCCAGGACCAGCTCTCCGGGACCATCCAGAACGACATCCTCAAGGAGTTCATGGTCCGGAACACCTACATCTACCCCCCGGCCCCCTCCATGCGGATCGTGGCCGACATCATCGAGCACACCTCGCGGCACATGCCGCGGTTCAACTCCATCTCGATCTCCGGCTACCACATGCAGGAGGCGGGGGCGACCGCCGACCTCGAGCTCGCCTTCACCATCGCCGACGGCCTCGAGTACGTCCGCTTCGCCATCGACCGCGGCCTCGACGTCGACGAGTTCGCCGGGCGCCTCTCGTTCTTCTTCGCCATCGGGATGAACGTGTTCATGGAGGCGGCCAAGCTCCGGGCGGCCCGCCTGCTGTGGCACCGCGTGATGTCGCAGTTCGAGCCGAAGAAGCCGGGGTCGCTCGTGCTGCGCACCCACTGCCAGACGAGCGGCGTGTCGCTCACCGAGTCCGACCCGTACAACAACGTGGTCCGCACCACCCTCGAGGCGCTCGCCGCGGTGCTGGGCGGCACGCAGAGCCTGCACACGAACTCGTTCGACGAGGCGCTCGGGCTGCCCACCGACTTCAGCGCCCGCATCGCCCGCAACACCCAGCTGATCCTGGCCGAGGAGAGCGGCATCCCCCACGTGGTCGACCCGCTGGCCGGGTCGTACTACGTGGAGCGCCTCACCCAGGACCTCGCCGACGCGGCGTGGGCGATCGTCGAGGAGGTCGAGGCCCTCGGAGGCATGACCAAGGCGGTCGAGTCGGGCATGCCCAAGCTCCGCATCGAGGAGGCCGCCGCCCGCCGCCAGGCTCGCGTCGACCGGGGCGAGGAGGTCGTGGTCGGGGTCAACCAGTACCGGCCGGCCGACGTCGAGGTGGTCGACGTCCTCTCGATCGACAACACCAAGGTCCGTGAGTCGCAGATCGCCCGGCTCGAGCGGGTGCGGGCCGAGCGCGACGCCGAGGCCTGCACCAAGGCGCTCGACGCGCTGCGCGACGGCGCGGCCGGCGACGCCAACCTGCTCGCGCTGTGCATCGACGCAGCCCGGGCCCGAGCCACCGTGGGGGAGATGAGCCAGGCCATGGAGGACGTGTTCGGCCGGCACCGGGCGGAGATCCGGTCGATCTCGGGCGTGTACGGCGCCGCCTTCGTCGACGACGAGGACTTCGTCGCGCTGCAGTCCGACATCGAGGCGTTCGAGGGCGAGGAGGGCCGCCGGCCTCGCATCCTGGTGGCCAAGATGGGCCAGGACGGCCACGACCGCGGCGCCAAGGTCGTCGGCACCGCCTTCGCCGACCTCGGTTTCGACGTCGACTTCGGGCCGCTGTTCGAGACGCCCGAGGAGGTGGCCCGGGCCGCAGTCGAGAACGACGTCCACGTCGTCGGCGTGTCGAGCCAGGCCGCCGGGCACCTTACCCTCGTGCCCCAGCTCATCGACGCCCTGGCCGCTGAAGGGGCTGGCCGGGTCGTGGTGGTTGTGGGCGGCGTCATCCCGCCCCAGGACTACGACGCGCTCGAGGGTTTCGGCGTCGGCGCCGTGTTCGGGCCGGGCACCAACATCCCGACCGCCGCCCGTCGCGTGCTGGAGCTGGTCCGCCAGAACCGGGAGACGTGAGTTTCGACCTCACTCGCTTCGCTCCGTTCGGTCGAGTTGTGACGACCCGACTTCGTCGGGACTGTTGCGGTCCTCGGCCTGTCGGAAGGGTTCTTTGCGACCGACGACAGCTCGCCAGCGCGAGCGGCGCCACAAAGAACCCAACCGATTCGCCGCCCTGCGGCCGATTCCTGGGGGCTCCGCCCCCAAACCCCCAGCGCCTCCGGCGGCCCCGAGCGTCGCCGCAGCTCCGAGGCTCGTCGCCGTCGGGCCGCTGTTCGAGACGCCCGAGGAGGTGGCCCGGGCCGCAGTCGAGAACGACG
>JACDCH010000060.1 GCA_013694495.1 Acidimicrobiia bacterium
AGCTGGTGCCGAGCGGCGGCCCCGTGCCCGTCACGCCGGGCTCCCTCGGAGCGTGGTCCGAGGAATTCTGAGGCGAAGCAGAACCGCAGGTCACGATCGGTTTCTCGGCCACAGAGCGGGCGTTCACCGTCACACCCCCCGGCGATCATGCGGCCATGGATCTCACGACCACCGAAACCCGGGGGGCCGCACCGGGCTGGATGGACCTCGCCAACTGCGTCGACGTCGACGCCGACGTCATGTTCCCCGACCCCGGCGCCGACCCGTCCGGCGCCCTCGAGGTGTGCGCGGGCTGCGACGTCAGGGAGGCGTGCCTCGCCCACGCCCTGGCCAACGGCGAGCGCTACGGCGTGTGGGGCGGGCGCACGGCCGACCAGCGGGTCAACCTGCTCGGGTTCCGCCGCCCGGCCCGCCGGCGCCACGCTCGCCGCACCACCGCGGTCGGCCCGCTGGCGCCCGTCGGCTGACAGGCGGCGCCCCTTCCTCTCTCAGGACCTGCGGCTGAACAACCGGGTCGCGACGCCCCTGTCGACCGCCGGAGGCGCTGGGGGTCTGGGGGCGGAGCCCCCCAGACATCGGCCGCAGGGCGACGAAGTCGGCCGAGGACCGCAACGACCGAGCGGAGCGAGGGCCACAACCCTCGCCGGAACGGAGCGACGCGAGTGACGGCGAAGAACTCAGTCGAGGCGCTCTTCGAGCCGCACGCGCACGGAGTCGCCGGCCTGCTTGGCGATCGCCTTCCGCACGTCGGCCTTGATGGGCAGCTTGTGCGTCCCGTCCCCGAGGGCCATGAACGAGCTGCGGAACGGATGGCCGTCCACGGCCCCGCTCACCTTCACCAGGCCGCGGGTCCCGAAGAACTCGGCCGATCCCGGCATCACCACGTAGGTCCAGGCGCCCTTGTTCTCGCCCTTCTGCAGCGTGGCGTCGAACTCCCTCGGCAAGCTGCTCATCGGATCCTCCTCGTCGTCGTCTGCTCCCCCGACGACGGGAGCGGCGTCCGGAACTCATCGCTTCGACGCCATCCTCGTGCCCGAGCAGGGCTGCCGCCGCGCTGTTGCACACTGGGCCGATCGCTCGCCGACCGCGGCCGGCGCTCCCCCGAGGAGCGTCGCGGCCATGAGGTTCGGGCTCTTCGAGCATCAGCCTGCCATGGCCGTGGGAGGAGGAGAACGAGTACCGGCGAAACGCCCACTGACCTCGACTCGGCAAGCCTCCGGGTGAGACGGCCCTCTGCGTGGTAAGGGTGAGACGCAGCGTCACAGAGAAGCACCCGCCCTGTCGCTGCGGTCGCGAACGTCGATGAACGGGGAACCATGGCGAACGAGCAGCAGCTCTCGAGTGTGCTCGGCGAGTTCGCTCGCACGATGATCACCGATTTCCCGATCCAGGCCATCCTCGATCACCTCGTG
The DNA here is from genome assembly GCA_013694495.1 of Acidimicrobiia bacterium. GTDB lineage: Bacteria > Actinomycetota > Acidimicrobiia > Acidimicrobiales > JACDCH01 > JACDCH01. The sequence goes on from JACDCH010000060.1 coordinate 1,413, forward strand.
ACCCGCATCGTCGAGGTGTTGCCGATCACCGCTGCCGGCGTGACGTTGATCTCGCCCGGCGAAGATCCGCGGTGGGTGGCCGCCTCGGACGATTCGGCCCTCCGGTTCGAGAAGCTGCAGACCGAACTCGACGAGGGCCCCTGTCTGCTGGCATACATGACGGGCGAGGCTGTGTCAGTCCCTGACCTCCGCACGGACTCGCGGTTCTCGAGGTTCACGCCCCGTGCCGTCGAAGCGGGGCTGGGAGCGGTCTTCACCTTTCCGTTGCGCCATGGGGACGCTGCGCTTGGCGCTCTCGACCTGTACCGGACGTCGCCTGGGCCCTTGAGCGCCAGCTCGATGGACGCGGCGCAAACCCTGGCCGACGTGGTCACCGCCTATCTCCTGAACGCCCAGGCCCGTGAAGAGCTGAGCGACGCGTCAGCCCGATCCCACCACGTATCGGTGCACGACGCTCTGACGGGCCTACCGAATCGGCTGCTGTTGCTGGAGCGACTCGACCACGCCGTTCTTCGAGCGCGTCGTTCAGGCAAGCTGGCGGCGGTCTTGTTCGTCGATCTCGACGGCTTCAAGCTCGTGAACGACCTGCACGGCCACAGCGTCGGTGACGAGCTGCTGGTCATGGTCGCGCAGCGTTTGACCGCGGTGCTGCGACCGGGAGACACGTTGGCTCGGTTGTCCGGGGACGAGTTCGTGATCCTCTGCGAGGACCTCGACGGGGCGGCGGACGCGGACGCGATCGCCACCCGCGTCGGTGCCGCGCTCGCCACACCGTTCTTCCTCGCCGATACCGAGGTGGAGGTGACGGCCAGCGTGGGCATCGCCTTCTCCGGTCGAGGGGATCAACTCTCCGAACAGCTCCTCCACGACGCCGACACCGCGATGTACCAGGCCAAGCGCGGCGGCGGCGGCCGCCACCAGATCATCGACATCCGCGAGCAGCAACACGCCACCCAACAAGTCACCCTCGAGCGGGACCTCCGGGGGGCAAGTCAGCGCGGTGAGCTGCGAACGGAGTACCAGCCGATCGTCGAGACGGCCGGAGGGCGAATGGTGGGTGTCGAGGCCTTGCTGCGGTGGGATCATCCATCCCGTGGCCCCGTGTCACCGGCACAGCTGGTTCCACTCGCCGAACGGTCCCATCTCATCACCGATATCGGTCAGTGGGTGCTCGCCTCGGCGTGCACCGACCTGCAGCGCTGGAATGGCCGCCAGGGAGAGCAGGAGTTCGTGCTTTCGGTGAATGTGTCGGCTCATCAGCTCATGGCCGCGGGCTACGCGGCCAGCGTGGCCGCGGTGCTGGACGACACCGACACTGACCCGCAGTTCGTCACCCTGGAGGTCACCGAGAGCGTCTTCGTGCGAGACGGCGAACGAGCCCTCGTCGTCCTCGACGAGCTCAAGCGTCTCGGCGTGAAGCTGGCTCTCGACGATTTCGGCACCGGCTACTCCTCTCTCAACTACCTCAAGCAGTTCCCGATCGACGTCGTGAAGATCGACCACGGATTCGTCGCCGATCTCCCTCACGACGAGGCGAGTCACGCCATCGTGTTCGCCGTCATCGAGCTCGCCCACATGCTCCGCATGACGGTCGTCGCCGAAGGCGTCGAGACAGCAGCACAACACGAGCAGCTCGCGGCACTCGGCTGCGACCAATGCCAGGGCTACTACTTCGCGTACCCCATGCCCGCCGACGAAATCGACACGCTGTCCCGCGGCTCCCTCGTGGGCGGCGCCGCGCAACTGCCGGCAGGCGCCGCCAGAGGAGCGAGCATCGCTCGCTGACGGGGGAGCAGTCACGCCGCGGCACCCCGCGGCCTGACCACCTCGCGATCCCGGCGGCGCCTGGTCGCGGGCGACCCCGGGGTCACGCCGGCCCGGCCACGACGCCGTCGTCGTGGAGGGCGCCGATCTCGCCGAGGGACAGGCCGAGGAAGTCGGCCAGCACCTCCTCGGTGTGCTCGCCGAGCAGCGGGGCCCGCCGCACCGGAAGCCGGCCCATGCCGTCGAACACCAACGGACTGCCAGGCATGAGGTAGGTGCCGACGCCCGGTTGCTCGACCTGCTCGAACATCGGGTTGGCGGTCGAGCACCGGGGGTCCTCGTCGACGAGCTGGGTGAACGTCTGGTACGGCCCCCAGCACACGTCGTAGGCGTCGAGCGTCGTGCGGATCTCGTCGAGCGTCCGCACGACGGTCCAGGGCTTGATGATGGCGCCGATGAGCTCCCGGGCCTCGAAGCGGTGGCCCTCGATCGTGAGGTCGAGGCCCATCATCTGCTCGAGGGTGGCGAAGGCGTCCGCCAGCCCGGTGGCCTCCACCAGGCTCGTCCACTGCTTGAGGGTCAGGGCGACGATCATGATGCGCCGGCCCTCCTTGGTGATGAAGTCGCGGCCGAACGCGCCGTAGAGATAGTTGCCGTCCTTCACCCGCTCGTTGTGGGTGATCTGGACCTCGGCGATCTTGCCCAGGTTGCCGACCATGGCGAAGGCGACGTCGGACAGGGCCACGGTCACCAGCCGGCCCTCTCCGGTCTTCGACCGGTGGCGCTCGGCGGCGAGCAATCCGGTGGCGGCCAGGGTGCCGGTGATCGAGTCCCAGGCCGGCAGGAGGTGGTTGAACGGGACGGCGAGGTGGCGGGGTCCGGTGGCCCACGGGAAGCCGGTGGCCGGGTTGATCGTGTAGTCGACGGCCGAGCTGCCGTCGTGGTTGCCGAGCACGTTGACCATCACGAGGTCGGGACGGTGGGAAGTGAGGCGCTCGTAGGACAGCCAGCCGCGAGCGGGGAAGTTGGTGAGGAAGAGGCCGGCGTCGGGGCCGGGCGCGGCGATGAGCGCGGTGAGGAGCTCTTGGCCCCGCGGGTTGCGCAGGTCGACCTGAACGGAGCGCTTCCCCTTGTTCAGTCCGGCCCAGAACAGGCTCGTGCCGTCGGCCCCGATGGGCCAGCGGGTGCGGTCGAGGCCGCCGCCGATGGGGTCGAAGCGGATCACGTCCGCCCCCATCTGGGCCAGGGTCATGCCGCCGAGCGGGGCGGCGACGTAGGCCGAGCCCTCCACCACGCGCAGGCCGTCGAGGATTCCGATCGCGGTCACGGGCGGAGCCCGAGGAAGCGCCAGTCGAGCACCGGCGCCGACTCGCCGTCGTGCTCGCTCGTGACGATGGCTCGGAGGTCGACGATGCGGCCGCCGCCGTCGAGTGGATGGATGTCAACGATCGTGAGCTCGGTCGACAAGATGTCCCCTTCGTCGACGGGCCCGGTGTGGTCGCAGCCGCGCCAGGCGAGGATCGTCACCAGGTCGGGCAGGGCGCGGGCGGCATGGGCGGCGGCGATCCCGATCGTGTGACCGCCGTAGACGAGGCGTCGGCCGTGGGCGCTGGTGCCGCCGTCGTGATGCGTCATGGCGATGTTCAGCGTCAGCCGGGCCAGCTCGGGGGCCGCAGTGACGGTGTCGCGTCCGATCACGGCGAACGTCGTGCCCGAGGTCGCGGCGCCTTCGGGTCCCGGTGGCACCGCCCGGCGGAAGGCGTCGAGGTCGAAGTGCAACGGCACCGACGCCTTGATCGGTTCGAGGTCGAGGGCCTCGGGGATCGAATCGAAGGAGTCAGCGTGGCCCGTGGCGGCATCGGCGTCGCGCCGCGGGAGAATCGGGCAGCGCCAGAAGTCGATCACGGGCTCGTCGCGCTGGTTCGTGGTCGAGACCCGCAGGGCGACGAGGCCCGTGCCCGAGACCGGCCGGTTCTGCTTCAGCGCCACGACCTCGGTGGCGGTTCGCAGCGTGTCGCCGATGAACACGGGCTGGAGGAGCACCAGGCCCCGGTAGAAGAGGTTCGCCTTCACCCGCTGGCTCGGCCCGGTCGACTGCCCGATGGCGACGTCGCACACGAGGCTCGGGTGGACCACCGGTTGGTCGTGGCCCGTGACGGCGGCGCTCAGCGTGGCGTCGAGCGGGAGGCGGAGCCGGTCGCCGACGATCGCCTGGTGCACCGCCGCGTGCCCCGTGGTGAGCGTGAGGCCGGGGGCGTCGTCGAAGACCTGCCCGACCACCAGGTCTTCGAAGTACGGACCTCCGACCTCGACGCGATGAATGTCGTCCATGGCCATCCCTCGGCGGCGGAACCTAGCCCGCCCCGCTCGGCGTCAGCGCCGCGACGGCGGTCGCCGCCTACCGTCGCGATCCGGGCCCGGCCTCGCCCGTGCGTACCTACGTCCCCGGCGACCGGCCCGAGTGCTTCGCCACGGCCGTCGGCAGCGGCGCCGACGCCCGGGTGAACGCCGGTGCGACGGGCCGCAGGGACCTGGGCCAACTCGCGGCGCTTGCCGCTCGCCCTTGCCGCCCTCCTCCTGCTCGCCGCCGCGGCGGTCCGGCGCCGCGCTGCATGACGTCACCGCCGGGCGGGCTCTCCCTCCGTCAACGTCGGAACGGCGGGTGTAGCTTTTCGCACCGCGGATTGGTGCCTCGCGGGAAGGGAGGCGGCACCGCCGGGGAAGCCGAGTTCGGCTCGGCGGGAGGAGCGAGCGATGACTGCACCGTGGGATCCCACCTCCGGCCCGGCTCCGCCCGAATACCCACCACCAGCGCCGCCACCGCCACCACCACCGCCGGGAT
>JACDCH010000072.1 GCA_013694495.1 Acidimicrobiia bacterium
GGCCCGGGCCGCGGCCGACCTCGACCCGGCGCTGGCGGCGTCGGCCGGGGTCACCGCCGAGGACGCCCGCCGGCAGCTCAGCGCCTGGCGGGGAAGCGGTACTGTACCCGTCCCATGACCGTCGCCCCGGAGGTCGCCCAGCCATGAAGGTGATGGTCGTCTCGGCCATCAGCCGGGAGAGCTCGACCTGCTTCGTGCTGGCGCGGACGGTGGCCGAACTGGCCGCCGCCCACGGCGTGGAGGTCGACTTCACCCACCCCGTCAACGCCGGCCTGCCGATCAACGACGGCACGATCGCCTGGGACGACCCCCGGGCCAAGGCCTGGCAGCAGCGCATCGCCGCCATCCACGCCCACCTGTGGGTGTCGCCCGAGTACCACTCCGGCATGACGGGCGGGATGAAGAACCTGTTCGACCACCTGGCCAAGGAGCCCATGCGGGGCGACGTCGTCGGCTTGTTCGCCCTGGCCGGCGGGGCGATGGCGGCCCTCAACACCCTGAACGGCATGAGTGTGGTGGCCCGCTCGCTCGGCGCCTGGGTGGCCCCCGAGTACTGCGCCATCAACTCCGAGGAGGTCAAGGCCGGCCTCGACGACGCCGCCCGGGTCCGCCTCGAGCGCATCGTCGCCACCGTGGTCGACACGGCCCGCCGCCTCCAGCCCGACGCCGACACCGACACCCCCGGCATTCCATTCTGAGTTTCGAGCTCACTCGTTCGGCCGCTTTCACAAGGGTTCTTGCCCGCGAACCATCGATCCGCTCGCGACTTCCGCAAGAACCCAAGCGATCACTCCGTTCGCTCGAGTTCGATGGACCCTCACTGCGCTCGGGGCTGTTCCCGGTCCGACCCCAGACCCCCAGCGCCTTCGGCGGTCGACACGCCACCTGGTCGGTCTCTGACCGCAGGGCGGCCTGACCGCCTGGTCACCCCCTTTGGCGCGGCGGTCGGTGGGCGCGTAGTGTCTCCTCTCCGTGCTTTCCGGGCCTCGCGGCCCTGACGGCAACCCCAACCGAAGTCCGAGCAGGCCGCGCCATGGCTGCGGAACCACCCGGCACAACCGAACCAACGCTCCGCCGGGCTCGCCCGTGCGGAGCGTCCGCGTGAAACGCACCAGCATCACGCACCACGGCTCGAGAGACAGGAACGAACGATGGCGACGAAATCGATCGTCGGTGAAAAGGTCGGCATGACCCAGGTGTGGGCGGACGACGGACGTGTCGTTCCCGTCACGGTCCTGCGCGTCCAGACCGCCCGGATCGTCCAGGTCAAGACGCCCGAGTCCGACGGCTACAGCGCGGTCCAGGTCACGTACGGCACCAAGGACGCCCGGAAGCTCACGAAGCCCAAGGCCGGGCACTTCGCCAAGGCGGGGGTCGAGGCCGGCACCCGGCTCGTCGAGCTCCGCATGGACGACGTGTCCACCCTGGAGATCGGCGGCCAGATCGGGGCCGACACGTTCGCCGCCGGTGACAAGGTCGACGTCACGGCGATCAGCAAGGGCAAGGGCTTCGCCGGTGGCATGAAGCGGCACGGCTTCAAGGGCCTGCCCGCCTCGCACGGTGCCCACCGCGTGCACCGCCACCCCGGCTCGATCGGCGCCTGCGCCACCCCGTCCCGGGTGCTGAAGGGCACGAAGATGGCCGGACGCATGGGCGGCGGCCAGGTCACCACCCAGAACCTCGAGATCGTCCGGGCCGACGCCGAGGCCGGCGTCGTGCTCGTACGGGGCGCAGTGCCGGGCCCGAAGGGTGCCGTCGTCATCATCACCAACGCGAGCAAGCTCACCAAGGGGGCGTCGGCATGAGCGTGAAGGTGGACGTCAAGGGCCTCGACGGCTCCGCGGCCGGCTCGGTCGACCTCGACGAGAAGGTCTTCGGCATCGAGCCGAACATCCCGGTCATGCACCAGGTCGTCACCGCCCAGCTCGGCGCCAAGCGGGCCGGCACCCAGTCGACGCTCACCCGCTCCGAGGTCAGGGGCGGCGGGGCCAAGCCCTGGAAGCAGAAGGGCACCGGCAAGGGCCGGGCCGGCTCGATGCGCCAGCCCAACTTCGTCGGCGGCGGCGTCACCCACGCCCCGAAGCCCCGTTCCTACGCCCAGAAGACGCCCAAGAAGATGGTGCGCCTGGCGCTCCACTCGGCGCTGTCCGACCGGGCCGCCAACGGCGTCGTGTTCGTCGTCGACAGCTGGGCGCTCGATGCACCGTCCACCAAGGCGGCGGTCAAGCTGCTCACCTCGCTCGAGGCCACCGCCGGCCGCACGCTCGTGGTCGTCGGCGCCGGCGACGAGGCGGCCTGGAAGAGCTTCCGCAACCTGACCAACGTGCACACGCTCCTCGAGCGGGAGCTCAACGTCTACGACGTGCTCCTCGCCGACCGGATCGTGTTCAGCCGGGCGACGCTGCCCACCTTCGACAAGAAGAAGGCGGCCCCGTCGGAGACCCCGGTCTCGATCAGCAGCGAGCCGGCGCCCGCCGCCGAGGAAGGCGACGAGTCGTGAAGGACCCCCGCGACGTCATCATCGAGCCGATCGTGTCCGAGAAGAGCTACGCCCTCCTCGACGGCGGCGTCTACACGTTCCGCGTCGACCCCCGCGCCTCCAAGCCCGAGATCCACGACGCCGTCGAGAGCATCTTCGGCGTCAAGGTCGTGAAGGTGAACACGCTCAACCGGCCCGGCAAGCGCAAGCGCAACCGCAAGACCGGCACGTGGGGCCACCGGCCCGACACCAAGCGGGCCATCGTCACCCTCGCCGCCGGCGACCGCATCGATCTCTTCGAAGGAAGCTGAGATGGCACTCCGCAAGCGCAAGCCGACGAGCCCCGGCCGCCGGTTCCAGACCGTCGCCGACTTCGCCGAGATCACCAAGACCGAGCCCGAGCGCACGCTGCTGGCCAAGAAGCACGGCACCGGCGGGCGCAACGCCCACGGCCGCAAGACCGCCCGCCACAAGGGTGGCGGCCACAAGCAGCGCTACCGCGTCGTCGACTTCCGCCGGAACAAGGACGGCGTCGAGGCCAAGGTCGCGGCCGTCGAGTACGACCCGAACCGCACCTGCCGCATCCTCCTGCTCCACTACGGCGACGGCGAGAAGGCGTACATCCTCGCCCCGAAGGGCGTCGCCGTCGGCGACCGCCTGCAGTCCGGCCAGGGCAGCGAGATCCGCCCCGGCAACGCCATGCCACTGCGCTACATCCCGGTCGGCACCACCGTGCACAACGTCGAGCTGCGGCCCGGCGGCGGCGGCAAGATGGCCCGCTCGGCCGGCTCGTCCGTCCAGCTCGTGGCCAAGGAGGGCGACTTCGCCACCCTGCGCCTGCCGTCCACCGAGATGCGCCGCGTGTCCATCGACTGCCGGGGCACGATCGGCGAGGTCGGCTTCTCCGAGCACGAGCTCGTGAAGATCGGCAAGGCCGGCCGCAACCGCTGGAAGGGCGTCAAGCCGCAGACCCGCGGCGTCGCCATGAACCCGGTCGACCACCCCCACGGTGGCGGCGAGGGCAAGACGTCGGGTGGCCGCCACCCGGTGTCGCCCTGGGGCAAGCCCGAGGGCCGCACCCGAGACAAGACCAAGCCGAGCCAGAAGCTGATCGTGCGCCGCCGCCGTACCCGCGGCAGCCGGAGGTAGTTCAGATGCCCCGTTCACTGAAGAAGGGCCCGTTCGTCGACGACCACCTGCTGAAGAAGGTCGACGACCTGAACACGGCAGGCGAGAAGAAGGTGGTCAAGACCTGGTCGCGCCGCTCGACGATCATCCCCGACATGGTCGGCCACACCATCGCCGTCCACGACGGGCGCAAGCACGTGCCCGTGTACGTGACCGAGTCCATGGTCGGCCACAAGCTCGGCGAGTTCGCCCCCACCCGCACGTTCCGGTACCACGCGGGCCAGGAGAAGAACGTCAAGAAGCCCGGAGGCCGTCGATGAGCGAGCGCAGCGAGCTCATCCATGTCACAGCGGGAATCCTGCCCGGTCCGACGAAGGAGGGCCGGGAAGGATGAGCTTCGGGATCAAGACGAACGAGGGCGCCCGCCACGGCGTCCACGAGCCGGGCGAGCGGCCCGGCACCCGGGCCCAGGTGCGCCACGTCCGCATGTCGGCCTACAAGGCCCGCGTCGTCCTCGACCTCATCCGGGGCAAGGAGGCGCTCGAGGCCGACGCCATCCTGCAGTTCACCGAGCGCGACGCCGCCCGGGTGATCCGCAAGTGCCTCGCCTCCGCGGTGGCCAACGCCGAGAACAACGACGGCATCGACCCGGAGATCCTGTTCGTGTCGGCCTGCTACGCCGACGAGGGCACCACCATCAAGCGGTGGCGCCCCCGGGCCCGGGGCCGGGCCACCCGCATCCGCAAGCGCACGTGCCACATCACGGTGATCGTGGCGCCGCTCTCCGCGGAGCAGCAGGAGCGGCGTCGGGCCCGCGACGAGGCCCGGCTGGCCTCCGGCGGCACCCGCCGTACCCGCACTGCGTCCGAGGCCCGTTCCGCCCGCGTGGCCCGCAGCCGCCGCAAGGACGAGGCCGCCAGCCCCGGCGCCGACGAGGTCGACGACACCGAAGTGCTCGACGACGAGGCCGCCGTGTCGGCCGACGTCGAGGTCGTGGAGGCCGAGATGGCCGATGCGGCCGAGGCAGCCGACGAGGTCGAGGACGTCACCGACGAGGTCGAGGACGCCACCGACGACGAGGACGACGCGGCCGACGAGGCCGGGGAGAAGGACTGATGGGTCAGAAGGTCAACCCCTACGGCTTCCGGCTCGGCGTCACCACCGACTGGAAGTCGCGCTGGTTCGCCGACCGCGAGTACGGCGCGTACGTCATCGAGGACTGGCAGATCCGCAACTACCTCATGACGCAGCTGCCGCACGCCGCGATCAGCCGCATCGAGGTCGAGCGCACCCGCGACCGCCTCCGCATCGACGTGCACACGGCGCGCCCGGGCATCGTCATCGGCCGCCGCGGCTCCGAAGCCGACCGGCTCCGCCAGGGGCTGGCCAAGATCAGCGGCAACGCCAAGGTCCAGCTCAACATCCAGGAGATCAAGCAGGCCGAGCTCGACGCCGCCCTCATCGCGCAGGGCGTCGCCGACCAGCTCGCCGGCCGGGTCGCCTTCCGCCGGGCCATGAAGCGGGCCGTGCAGAACGCCCAGAAGGCCGGCGCCCTCGGCATCCGGGTGCAGTGCTCGGGCCGCCTCGGCGGCTCCGAGATGAGCCGCACCGAGTGGTACCGCGAGGGCCGGGTCCCGCTGCACACGCTCCGGGCCGACATCGACTACGGCTTCCGCGAGGCCCGCACGCCCGCCGGCCGCATCGGCGTCAAGGTCTGGATCTACCGGGGCGACATCCTCCCCTACAAGACCTCACTCGAGGACAAGATCGCCAAGGAGGCCGCCATGGCCGCCGGCGAGAGCCCGGGCGCCCTGCCCAAGAAGGTCGTGTCGTCGTCGTCCCGCAAGCTGCCGGGCGAAGGTGACCCGGCCGCCGAGGCCACCCCGCTCGTCCACGAGGCCGATCCCGAGCTCGAGAAGCTGCTCGACGAGGAAGAAGCGATCGAGCGCTCCGCCCGCGAGCACCACGAGACCCCCAAGTTCCACGACGGCGGCGGGGACTGAGGAACCACCATGTTGATGCCCCGCAAGGTCCGCCATCGCAAGCAGCACCGCGGCCGCCTCTCCGGCCCCTCCAAGGGGGGCAACGAGGTGGTGTTCGGCGAGTACGGCATCCAGGCCCTCGAGCCCGGGTGGATCACCGCCCGCCAGATCGAGGCCGCTCGTATCGCCATGACCCGCCACATCAAGCGGGGCGGCAAGGTCTGGACGAACATCTTCCCCGACAAGCCGGTCACCGAGAAGCCCGCCGAGACCCGCATGGGCTCTGGCAAGGGCAACCCGGAGCACTGGGTCGCCGTCGTGCGCCCCGGCCGGATCCTGTTCGAGCTGTCCTACCCCGATGCCGAGATCGCCAAGGCGGCGCTCGAGCGCGCCATCCAGAAGCTGCCGATCGCCGCCCGCTTCGTGAGCCGGGAGGAGTCGTTCTGATGCCCACCGCCAAGGCTGCGGCCCTCCGCGACCTGCCCGACGCTTCGCTCCTCGAGCGCCTCGTCGAGGAGAAGGACACGCTCCTGAAGCTCCGGTTTCGCCTGGTGACCGGCCAGCTCGACAACCACGCCGAGATCAACCGCGTGCGGCGCGACATCGCCAGGGTCAACACCGAGATCCGGGCCCGCCAGATCGCAGCCGCAGAAGGGAGCCGGTGATGTCCGACACCACCGAGACCACCGCCGAAGCCCGGCACAACCCCCGCAAGATCCGCGAGGGCCTGGTCATGTCGTCGACGATGGACAAGACCATCGTCGTGAAGATCGTCGACCGGGTGCGCCACCCGCTCTACGGCAAGACGATGCAGCGCTCCACGAAGCTGTACGCCCACGACGAGACGAACGACGCCAAGGCCGGCGACCGCGTGCGCATCCAGGAGACGCGCCCGCTGTCCAAGACCAAGCACTGGCGCCTCGTCGAAGTGCTGGAAAGGGCGAAGTAGCCATGATCCAGCAGGAGACCCGGCTTCGGGTCGCTGACAACAGCGGGGCCCGCGAGGTGCTCTGCATCCGCGTCCTCGGCGGCACGAAGCGCCGCTACGCCTCGATCGGCGACATCATCGTCGGCACCGTCAAGGACGCCATCCCCGGCGCCAGCGTCAAGCGCGGCGACGTCGTCAAGTGCGTCGTCGTCCGCGTGAAGAAGGAGAAGCGCCGTTCCGACGGCAGCTACGTCCGCTTCGACGAGAACGCGGCCGTCCTCATCAACGACCAGCAGAACCCCCGTGGCACCCGCATCTTCGGACCGGTCGGCCGCGAGCTGCGGGAGAAGAAGTTCATGAAGATCGTTTCGCTCGCCCCGGAGGTGATCTGAAGTGAGCGAGCTTGCGAGCGAACCAATGTCAACGCTCATTTCTCGATGCGGAGCTTGCGGAGCAGCGAGCGGCCATCGCCCCCCGGCGATCCGAAGCGCCTGTACGACGGAGGTCTTGAAGTAGCGATGGCAGGCATCAAGATTCGCAAGGGCGATCGCGTCCGCGTGCTCCAGGGCAAGGACCGGGGCAAGGAGGGCGAGGTCACCCGCGTCATCCCCTCGGCGGGCAAGGTCATCGTCGACGGCCTCAACGTCGCCAAGAAGCACCAGCGCGCCACCCGGGCCACGATGCAGGGCGGCATCATCGACAGGGAGATGCCGATCCCGGTGTCCAACGTCGCCCTGATCACGCCGGACGGCAAGACGACCCGCATCGGGTTCCGCTTCGACGACAAGGGCAACAAGGTCCGCATCGCCCGCCGCACCGGAGAGGATGTCTAGTGGCAACCACCCTCGAAGCCTCCCCGCGCCTGAAGCAGCGGTACGAGAAGGAGCTCAAGGCGCAGCTGCTGACCGACCTCGGTCTCGGCAACGTCATGGAGGTCCCCCGGCTGTCCAAGATCGCCCTCAACATGGGCGTCGGCGCGGCGCTGGCGCAGTCCAGCCTGCTCGACGGCGCCGTGCGCGACCTCGAGCGCATCAGCGGCCAGAAGGCCGTCGTCACCCGGGCCAAGAAGTCCATCGCCGGCTTCAAGCTGCGCGAGGGCAACGCCATCGGCGCCCGGGTCACGCTCCGGGGCGACCGCATGTGGGAGTTCTTCGACCGCCTGATCAGCCTCGCCATCCCCCGCATCCGCGACTTCCGGGGCCTCAACCCCCGCAGCTTCGACGGCCACGGCAACTACACGTTCGGGGTGTCGGAGCAGCTGATCTTCCCCGAGGTCGAATACGACAAGGTCGATGCCACCCGTGGCATGGACATCACGATCGTCACCACGGCCCGCAACGACGTCGAGGGCAAGGCCCTCCTGGACGCGTTCGGGTTCCCGTTCCGGAAGGAGGGGCGCTGATGGCAAAGAAGGCGCTCATCAACAAGCAGCAGGCGAAGCCCAAGTTCAAGGTGCGGGCGTACACGCGCTGCAAGCGGTGCGGGAGGCCCAAGGCCGTGTACCGCAAGTTCGGCCTCTGCCGGATCTGCCTGCGCGAGCTCGCGCACGCCGGCGAACTGCCCGGCGTCACCAAGGCCAGCTGGTGAAGGGGGATCTGGACCGATGATGACCGACCCCGTTGCCGACATGCTGACCCGAGTCCGCAACGCGAACATCGCGATGCACGACGACGTCCGCATGCCTTCCTCCAAGCTGAAGGAGGCGCTCGCCGCCATCCTCCACAAGGAGGGCTACATCGAGAGCTTCGCCGTGGCCGACGACCCGACCCGTCCGGGCCGGGTACTGACGATCACGATGAAGTACTCCACCGAGCGCGCCCGCACGATCTCCGGCCTCCGCCGGGTGTCGAAGCCGGGCCTGCGCATCTACATCAAGGCCGACAAGGTGCCGCGCGTGCTCGGCGGCCTCGGTGTCGCCGTGCTCTCGACCAGCAAGGGACTCATGACCGACCGGGAGGCCCGCAAGGCCGGCGTCGGTGGCGAGATCCTCTGCTTCGTGTGGTGAGGAAGAACACGTCATGAGTCGAATCGGAAAAGCCCCCATCGAGGTGCCCTCGGGCGTCGACGTTTCGATCGCCGAGCGGACCGTCACCGTCAAGGGCCCCAAGGGCCAGCTGTCGCGCGTCCTCCCCGGCGCCATCACGGTCCGCGCCGACGAGGGCTCGCTCCTCGTCGAGCGTCCCAACGACGAGCGCCAGAACCGGGCCCAGCACGGGCTCACGCGAACGCTGGTCGCCAACATGGTCACCGGCGTCACCGCTGGCTTCTCGAAGGAGCTGGAGATCCACGGCGTCGGCTACCGCGCCAACGCCACCAGCCCCCGCAACCTCGAGCTGGCGCTCGGGTTCAGCCACCCGGTCCGCGTCGCCGCTCCCGAGGGCATCGAGTTCGAGGTCGTGCCGGCCGGTGGCGGCCTCCCCGCCCGCATCGTGGTCCGGGGCATCGACAAGGAGAAGGTCGGCCAGGTGGCCGCCGACATCCGCAAGATCCGCAAGCCCGAGCCCTACAAGGGCAAGGGCGTCCGCTACGCCGGCGAAGTGATCCTTCGCAAGGCGGGGAAGACCGGGAAGTAACGGTCCGATGCAGTCGCACAAGAACAACAAGGTCGATCCCCGCACCCGCCGTCACCGGCGTGTGCGCAAAAAGGTCCGCGGCCTGGCCGAGCGGCCCCGCCTGGCGGTCTACCGCTCGAACAAGCACATCTACGCGCAGGTGATCGACGACGTCGCCGGCGTCACGCTCGCCTCGGCCAGCACGGCCGACGCGTCCATCACCGACGCCGCCAAGGGCAACGTCGAAGCCGCCAAGAAGGTCGGCGCCCTCGTGGCCGAGCGGGCCAAGGCCGCCGGCGTCGAGAAGGTCGTCTTCGACCGGGGCGGCTTCCTCTACCACGGTCGTGTCGCCGCCCTGGCCGACGCAGCCCGAGAAGCAGGACTGGAGTTCTGATGGTTTCGACCTCACTCGCTTCGCTCCGTTCGGTCGACTTCGACGGCCCTCGCTTCGCTCGGACAACCCCGGTCCTCGGCCGACTTCGTCGCCCTGCGACCGATTCCTGGGGGCTCCGCCCCCAGACCCCCAGCGCCTTCGGCGGCCAGCAAGCGCTCGGCACGTCCGGCGTACTCGGAAAGGAGATCTCGGCATGAGTGGAGAAGGTCGCCGCAACGATCGCGAGCGTGAGTTCAGCAACCCCCGGGCGTCCGGGGATGCGTCGCTCCGCGAGTCGCGCGTCATCAACATCAACCGCGTCGCCAAGGTCGTGAAGGGCGGTCGTCGCTTCAGCTTCACCGCCCTCGTGGTCATCGGCGACGGCGCTGGCCGGGTCGGCCTCGGCTACGGCAAGGCCAAGGAGGTGCCCCTCGCCATCCAGAAGGGCACCGAGGAGGCCCGCAAGAACCTCTTCGACGTGGCCCTCGCCGGCTCCACCGTCGTGCACCCGGTCATCGGTCGCGAGGGCGCCGGCCGCGTCCTCATCAAGCCCGCCGCCCCCGGCACCGGCGTCATCGCCGGCGGCGCTGCCCGCGCCATCCTCGAGGAGGCCGGCATCCACGACGTGCTGTGCAAGTCGCTGGGCTCGTCGAACCACATCAACGTCGCCCGGGCCACGATCAACGGCCTCAAGGCCCAGAAGCGCCCCGACGAGGTGGCCCGCCTGCGCGGCCTCGCCCCGGAGGAGTTCGTGCCCAAGGGCCTGTGGGAGTCCTACAAGGAGTCGCGTCGCGGCCCGCACACGCCTGAAGAGGTGGCCTGATGGAACTGAAGGTGACGCAGTTCAAGTCGGCCATCGGGTCGAAGCCGAAGCAGCGGGGCACGCTGCGGGCGCTCGGCCTGGGCCGCATCGGGAAGTCGAACACGCTGCCCGACCGCCCCGAGATCCGGGGGATGCTGGCCAAGGTGCCGCACCTCGTGTCCGTCGAAGAGGTTCCCGCATGACGATCAAGCTCCACGACCTGAAGCCGGCCAAGGGGTCGAAAAAGAAGGCGATCCGCGTCGGGCGTGGCACCGCCGGCCGACGGGGCAAGACCGCGGGCCGGGGCACCAAGGGCCAGGGCGCGCGCGACACCATCCCGATGAACTTCGAGGGTGGGCAGATGCCGCTGCACATGCGCATCCCGAAGAAGCGGGGCTTCAACAACCCGTTCCGGGTGGAGTACCAGGCCATCAACCTCGACGTGCTCGAGGGCCTCGAGGAGAACGACGTCGATCCCGGCGTCCTCCACGGCCACGGCCTCACCCACAAGGGCGCCCTGGTCAAGATCCTCGGCCGGGGCGAGCTGTCCCGGAAGGTGAGCGTCAAGGCCCATGCGGTGTCGAAGTCCGCTGAGCGCGCCATCACCGCGGCCGGCGGTACTGTCGAGATCCTGCCCAAGCCGTGGGGCGATCGTCGCCCGCCGGCCAAGGGCAACCACCTGGCGAACCGCTAGACCCGCCCGAACCGAAGGGGCCGTCGGCCGTGCTCTCGAGCCTGCGAAACATGTTCCGGATTCCCGATCTCCGGAACAAGATCGTTTTCACGTTGCTGGTCCTCGCGGTCTACCGCGTGGGGTCGCACATCCCGGTGCCCGGCATCGACATCAGCTCGCTGAAAACCCTCCGCCAGCAGGCGGAGCAGGGCGGCGTGCTCGCCTTCTTCCAGCTGTTCTCGGGCGGCGCGCTCACGAACTTCGCCGTGTTCGCGCTCGGGATCATGCCGTACATCACCAGCTCGATCATCATCCAGATCCTCACGGTGGTGATCCCGAAGCTCGAGCAGTGGCAGCAGCAGGGAGCGGTCGGTCAGCGCAAGCTCACCCAGGCCACCCGGTACCTCACGATGGCCATCGCGGTCGTGCAGTCCACCGGCCTCGCCTTCGTGTTCCACAACGGCGGGTCCGGCTTCGGCCAGGTCCAGAACCCCACGAACCTCGACCTCTTCGGCGGCGACCAGAACTTCACCCTCGCCCGGGTCAGCCTCGTGGTCCTCACACTCACCGTCGGCACCGCGGTGCTCATGTGGATGGGCGAGCTCATCACCCAGCGGGGCATCGGCCAGGGGATGTCCCTGCTGATCTTCGCCTCGGTCGTGTCGAGCCTGCCCGGGCAGGGCTCGGCCTTGCGGGCCGAGGAGGGCAACACGGTGTTCACCATCCTGATGGCGTTCGCCCTGCTCCTGCTCGTGCTGATCGTCATCATCGAGAACGGCCAACGGCGGATCCCGGTGCAGTTCGCCAAGCGGGTGGTGGGCCGACGGATGTACGGCGGCCAGAGCACCTACATCCCGCTCAAGGTCAACCAGTCCGGGATCATCCCGATCATCTTCGCCAGCTCGGTGCTCTACCTCCCCCTGATCATCACCAACGTCCTACCCACCGGCGGCTGGGGCGACTCGGTGCGGTCGTTCGTCGACAAGAACCTCGGCGGCGGCACCGGCGGCAACTTCACGTGGGTCTACGCGGTCGTGCTGGGCACGCTCGTGGTCGGGTTCGCGTACTTCTACACCGCCATCTCCTTCGACCCGGCCCGCCAGGCCGACACGATCCGCAAGCAGGGCGGCTTCATCCCCGGCATCCGCCCGGGTCCGCAGACCGAGAAGTACCTGGCCAAGATCCTCTCGCGCATCACGCTCCCGGGAGCGCTGTTCATCGCGGCCATCGCCGTGCTGCCGGTGCTGCTCCTCACGATCTTCGACGTGCGCAACTTCCCCTTCGCCGGCACCACGATCCTCATCGCCGTCGGCGTCGCCCTCGAGACGATGAAGCAGATCGACAGCCAGTTGATGATGCGCAACTACGAGGGCTTCCTGAAGTAAGAGCCCTCGTGCCCGGCATTTCCCCGGCGGAGCGCCGATCGACTACAGAGTGCGGATGATCCCCGGCGCGCGCCTCGTGCTGCTCGGGCGACAGGGCGCCGGCAAGGGCACGCAGTGCGTCCGGCTCGCCCGGCACTACGTGATCCCGCACATCTCCACCGGCGACATGCTCCGCATGGCCGTGAAGGAGGGGACCGACTTCGGCCAGAAGGCCAAGGACTACATGGACGCCGGCGAGCTGCTGCCGGACGACATCATCGTCGGCATCGTGGCCGAGCGCCTGGCTCGCGACGACACGTCGCGGCGGGGCTACGTGCTCGACGGGTTCCCCCGGACGGTCGGCCAGGCCGAGGCGCTGGCCGAGCTCTCGGCTGACAGCCTGCAGCCGCTCGACGTGGTGCTCGACCTCGAGGTGCCCGAGGACGTCGTGTTCCAGCGGATCTCGAAGCGCCGGGTGTGCACCGACTGCGGCACGAACTACTCCGTTGACAGCCCCCCGCGCTACGACTGGACGTGCGACACCTGCGGCGGGCAGGTCACCCAGCGAGAGGACGACACGGAGGAGGCCATCCGCCACCGCCTCGACCTCTACCGCGAGCAGACCGAGCCGCTCATCGCCTGGTACCAGTCCCGCGACCTGCTGGCCGCCATCGACGGCCTCGGCCACCCCGACGAGGTCACCCGGCGGCTGATCCGCGCCGTCGACCTTCGCACGCGCCCGGGTCGGGCCCTGAACCGATAGGCAGGGGCGCCCCATGGTCACCGGCACCGTCTCCACGGGCATCCGCAAGCCGCCCGAGGCCTTGAAGAAGATGCGCGCCGCCGGCCGGGTCGTGGCCGAGATGCATGCCGACGTGCGGGCCGCCATCCGCCCGGGCGTCACCACCGCCGAGCTCGACCAGGTCGCCCGCGCCGTGCTCGAGCGCCGGGGCGCCCGCTCGAACTTCCTGGGCTACCACGGCTTCCCGGCGGTCATCTGCACCTCGCCGAACGACGTCATCGTCCACGGCATCCCGGGCGACTACCGGCTGGTGGAGGGGGACATCATCTCCATCGACTGCGGGGCGATCATCGACGGCTGGCACGGCGACGCCGCCTTCACGGCGCCCGTCGGCGAGGCCTCGGCCGAGGCCCTGCGCCTCATCGAGGTGGCCGACGCCTCCCTGGTGGCGGCGGTGGCCGCCATGGTCGACGGCGCCCGCCTGTCCGACATCGGCCACGCCGTGCAACAAGTGGCCGAGGCCGGCGGCTACGCCGTCGTGCGGGAGTACGTCGGGCACGGGATCGGCACGGCCATGCACGAGCCGCCCGACGTGAAGAACTACGGACCGCCGGGCAAGGGCATGCGGCTCCGCCCGGGCATGACCTTCGCCGTCGAACCCATGATCAACATCGGCCGCAAGGAGACCCGGCTCCTCGACGACGGCTGGACGGTGAAGACGGCCGACGGGTCGCTCTCGGCCCACGTCGAGCACACGATCTGCATCACCGAGGACGGCCCGGAGATCTTCACCCTCCCGTAGCGGGGCCCGAGATCCCCCGTTCCGGGCGGCGTGGCGCGCCATCCTCGTGAGTTCGCCCCCGCCGTTTGGCCGGGGTTGCGGCGCCCCGGTAGGGTTGCCCCTCGCGCTCATCGCAGGTCGCGCGCCTGCGGGCGTGAGCAGTACAAGCCGCGTGGAGCTCGAAACGGTCACAACGTCTTGGCGCACATTCGCCGGGAAGATGCGGATGGCACCTCATCCGGATCCTTCCAGGAACCGCGCGCAGGTCGAGCTCACCCCCCGTACGACCTCACCCGAGGCCGGATCACCTACCGCTACAAGTGAGACACCGATGAAGGTCCGACCCAGCGTCAAGAAGATGTGCGACAAGTGCAAGGTCATCCGCCGGCATCGCCGCGTGATGGTGATCTGCACCAACCCCCGTCACAAGCAGCGACAGGGCTAGGAGAGACAGAACCCAGTGGCACGAATCGCCGGCGTCGACATCCCCCGCGAGAAGCGGTTGGAGATCTCGCTCACCTACATCTTCGGGATCGGTCGCACGACCGCCCGCACCATCTGCACGTCGCTGGGCCTCGACCCGGACACGCGGGTGCACAACCTCACCGACGACGAGGTGAACCGGATCCGGTCCTACGTCGACGCCAACCTCAAGGTCGAGGGCGACCTGCGCCGCGACGTGCAGGCCGACATCCGCCGCAAGATCGAGATCGGCTGCTGGCAGGGCTTGCGGCACCGCAAGGGCCTCCCGGTCCGCGGCCAGCGCACCCAGACCAACGCCCGCACCCGCAAGGGTCCCAAGAAGACCGTTGCCGGCAAGAAGAAGGCGCGCAAGTGATGACGCCGGACCGGTCGAACTCGACGCCGTGCTGTATGGCGCCGTCGCTGGAGCAACCCATGAACGAGGCACGCAGGTAATGGCCAAGCCCAAGCCCGGCGGTCGCCGGCCCCGCAAGCGCGAGCGCAAGAACGTCACCTACGGGGTGGCGCACATCAAGAGCTCGTTCAACAACACGATCATCAGCATCAGCGACCAGGACGGCAACGTCCTGGCCTGGGCCTCGGCCGGCAACGTCGGCTTCAAGGGGTCCCGCAAGTCGACGCCGTTCGCGGCGCAGATGGCCGCCGAGGCGTGCGCCCGCCGGGCCATGGAGCACGGCGTCCGCAAGGTCGACGTGCTCGTGAAGGGACCGGGATCGGGTCGCGAGACCGCCATCCGGTCCATCCAGAACGCCGGCATCGAGGTCACCGGCATCAAGGACGTCACGCCGACGCCGCACAACGGATGCCGCCCGCCCAAGCGGCGGAGGGTCTGACATGGCGCGCTACACAGGTCCCGTCTGCCGGCTCTGCCGTCGCGAGCGGATGAAGCTCTACCTCAAGGGCGCCAAGTGCGACTCGATGAAGTGCCCGATCGAGCGCCGGCCCTACCCGCCCGGCGAGGCCGGCAACGCCCGCCGCCAGCGCCAGGGCTCGGAGTACCTGCTCCAGCTCCGTGAGAAGCAGAAGGCCCGCCGCATCTACGGCCTCATGGAGAAGCAGTTCCGCCGCATCTACGCCGAGGCGAACCGCCGTCCGGGTGTCACCGGCGAGAACCTGCTCCAGATGCTCGAGCTCCGCCTCGACAACGTCACGCACCGCGCCGGCTGGGGCGCGAGCCGGGCCCAGGCCCGCCAGCTCGTGCGCCACGGCCACATCTCGGTCAACGGCAAGCGCGTCACGATCCCGAGCTACACCGTCCGCAAGGGCGACGTCGTCTCGCTGCGGGAGAAGGCCAAGGCCATGGACGTCGTCCGCCACAACCTCGAGATCCTCGACCGGGCCAAGCCCGCGTGGATCGAGGTCGGCGACGGCGGCGCCTCCATCACCGTGCTCGACCTGCCGCTCCGCGAGGCCATCGACGTCCCGGTCCGCGAGCAGCTCATCGTCGAGCTGTACTCGAAGTAGCCGTCCTGCTCACCCCCGCCGCCCCCACGTCCGAAGTCAACGAAGCCAACGAGGTACGCATGCTCGTCATCCAGCGCCCCACGGTCGAACCCGTCGGTGAGCAGGAGGGCAACCGTCAGAAGTTCGCCATCGGCCCGCTCGAGCCCGGCTTCGGCCACACGCTCGGGAACTCGCTGCGGCGCACGCTCCTGTCGTCGATCCCCGGTGCCGCCGTCACCCACGTGCGGTTCGACACCGAGCTACACGAGTTCGCGCCCATCAAGGGCGTGACCCAGGACGCCACCGACGTCCTGCTCAACCTCAAGGACCTCGTGTTCGTCGTCCACAGCGACGAGCCGGTCCAGCTCCGCCTCGATGTCAAGGGCGCGAGCGGCGACCAGGCGGTCACCGCCGCGGACATCGAGCCCAACGCCGACGTCGAGGTCGTGAACCGCGACCTGTTCATCGCCACCGTCAACGAGAAGGGCCGGCTCGCCCTCGACCTCACGGTCGCGAGGGGCCGGGGCTACGTCTCCGAGGAGCGCAACCGCCGGGCGAACGCCCCCATCGGTGAGATCCCGCTCGACTCGGTGTTCTCTCCGGTCCGCCGGGTCGCCTTCATCGTCGAACCCACCCGGGTCGAGATGGACACGAACTACGACCGCCTCGTGCTCGACATCGAGACCGACGGCTCCATCACGCCGCGCGACGCCCTGGCCTCCGCCGGCGACACGATGCGCACGCTCATGGGCCTCATCGCCGACATGAGCGACGACCCGCAGGGCCTCGAGCTCGGCGAGATGTCGGCGTCGACCGCCGGCTCCCCCGACCTCGACCTCCCGATCGAGGACCTCGACCTCTCCGAGCGGCCCCGCAACTGCCTGAAGCGGGCCCAGGTCAACACGATCGGCGAGCTCCTGCTGAAGACCGAGGACGACCTGCTGGCCATCACCAACTTCGGGCAGAAGTCGCTCGACGAGGTGAAGGTCAAGCTCGACGAGCGCGGGCTCTCGCTCCGCGTCCGCGACTAGGAGAACCGGCCATGCCCACCCCCAAGAGGGGCCCCCGCTTCGGCGGCAGCGCCTCCCACCAGAAGGCGATGATGGCGAACCTCGCCGCGTCGCTGTTCGCGGCCGAGGCCGTGGTCACCACGGAGGCCAAGGCCAAGGCGCTCCGGCCCTACGCCGAGAAGCTCATCACGAAGGCGAAGAAGGGCGGCCTGCACCGCTACCGCGACACGCTCTCGACGCTGCGCGACGAGGACATGGCCTACAAGCTCTTCAACGACATCGGGCCCCGCTACACCGACCGCAACGGCGGCTACACGCGGATCCTGAAGCTCGGCCCGCGCCAGGGCGACAACGCCCCCATGGCCAGGATCGAACTGGTCTGAGGTTTCGAGCTCACTCGTTCGGCTGCGCCTCACTCCGTTCGCTCGAGTTTGTCGGACCTCGCTTCGCTCGGGCTGTTTCGGTCCTCGGCCGATACCTGGGGCTTCGCCCCAGACCCCAGCGCCTCCGGCGGGCGAAAGGTTCTCGGCAATGAGCGTTCGCCGTTCAGGGGACTCGTGAGATGACCTTGTTCGATGAGGTTCCCGAACGAGCGGCCCCGATCGGGCCGCTCGTCCGCGTCCGGGCCACGGTCGCCTACGACGGCACCGGGCTGTCGGGGTTCGCCGCCCAGCCGGGGCAGCGGACGGTGGCGGGCACGCTCCAGGCCGCCCTCGAGCGGGTGTTGCAGCACCCCGTCGAGCTCACCGTCGCAGGCCGCACCGATGCCGGCGTGCACGGCTGGGGCCAGGTGGTCAGCTTCGACGCCGCGCCCGACCGCTTCGACCCGGCCCGCCTCAAGGCGGCCGTGAACGGGCTGTGCGGGCCGGCGATCGTCGTGCGGGAGGTGGCGTCGGCCCCGCCGGAGTTCAGCGCCCGCTTCTCCGCCACCAGCCGGCTCTACCGCTACACGATCGTGAACCGCCCCGACCCCGATCCGTTCCTGGCCCGGACGGCGTGGCACGTGCCGACGCCGCTCCACCTGCCGCTGCTCGAGCTCGCCTGCGACCCCCTGCTCGGCGAGCACGACTTCTCCTCGTTCTGCCGGCGGCCCAAAGGCGAACCCGGGGCGTCGCTCGTCCGGCGGGTCGTCGACGCCCGCTGGGAGGCCGACCCCGCCGCCGGGCCGGGGGTGTTGCGCTTCTGGATCGAGGCAACCGCGTTCTGCCACCAGATGGTGCGCTCGATCGTCGGCACCCTCGTCGACGTCGGCCTCCAGAAGCGGACCGCAGCCGACGTCGGCGCCGCGCTCCGGGCCCGCAACCGCGCCGCCGCGGGCCTCGTCGCCCCACCCCACGGCCTCTGCCTCTGGGAGGTCCGTTTCGAGCCGGAGGATTGATCCCACGCGCTGGCTTTCTCGGGAGGTGCCCCCGGTGGGATTCTCCGCACCGTTGCGGTGCCGTCGCCGCGGGGTGGTGCGCCAGGTCCGCTCACGCCGGCTCGTGCGCACCAGCCTCTGCCTACTCGGTTGCAGAAGGTTCACCGAGTTCATAAACTTGGTGAAGCTTGTCCGACCACGACCCCGCCGATCTCGCCGCTCGCTTCCGCCAGGCGCTGATGCCGTTGGTGCGCCAGCTGCGCACGAACGTGGAGGAGGGCATGACGCCGAGCGTCATGTCGGCGCTGTCGACGGTCGCCCGCGAGGGTCCGATCTCGTTGACCGACCTGGCCGCAGCCGAGCGGGTCACGCCGCCCATGGCCACGAAGTTGGCCAACCGGCTCGAGGAGCTGGCGCTGGTCACCCGGGCCGGCTGCGCCGACGACAAGCGGGTCACCCGCCTCGTGCTCGCCCCCGAGGGCCGGGCCGTGCTCGACCGCTCCCACCGCCGCCGCAACGCCTGGCTGGCCCAGAAGCTCGAGGCGCTCACCGACGAGGAGCGGGCCGCCATCGCCGGCGCGGTCGGCGTGATCGAGCGCCTCAACCGCGAGGTCGCCGTCCGATGACCCGGTTCAGGAACGCCACCGCCGACACGTTCCGGTCGCTGCGGCACAAGAACTTCCGCATCTTCTTCGTCACCCAGGGCATCAGCTTCACCGGCACCTGGGTGCAGCTCGTCGCCCAGACCCTGCTGATCCTGCGCCTCACCGACAGCGGCACGGCGCTCGGCCTCCTCACCGCCATCCAGTTCGCCCCAACGCTCGTGCTGGGCGCCTGGGCCGGCGTCGTCATCGACCGCCACGACAAGCGCCGGCTGATGGCGATCACGACCACGGCGATGCTGCTCGCCGCCCTGGCGCTGGGTCTCCTCGTCCTGGCCGACCGGGCCACGGTGCCCCTCGTCTACCTCCTCGCCGCCGTGCTCGGCCTGGCCAACACGTTCGACAACCCGGCCCGGCGCACGCTCGTCAACGACCTCGTGCCAGCCGCCGAAGTGTCGAACGCGGTGAGCCTGAACTCCACGCTGGTCACCAGCGCCCGCATCGTCGGGCCGGCGCTTGCCGGGCTGCTGGTCGTCACCGTCGGCATCGGGTGGTGCTTCGTCGTGAACGCGGCGTCGTTCGTCGCCGCCCTCGTCGGCCTCTGGCTGCTGGACGCCTCGGCCCTGCGCAGCCGCCCGCCGGTGGCCCGGGCCAAGGGGCAGCTGCGGGCCGGCCTGCGCTACGTGAGCTCGATCGACGACCTGCGCATCCCGCTGCTGCTCATGGCCGTCGTCGGCACGCTGTCGTTCAACTTCCAGGTGCTGCTGCCGCTGCTGGCCAAGCGCGACCTCGGCGGGACCGACGGCACGTACACCCTCTTGACCACCGTGTTCAGCGTCGGCTCGCTCGTCGGCTCGTTGCGGATGGCCCGGCGGCAGGTCATCGACACGCGGTTCCTCGGCCTCTCGGCCGTCGTGCTCGGCATCACGACGGGCGCGCTGGCGTTCGCCCCGAACGTCGTCGTCGCCGGCGCGATCCTGTTGGTCACGGGGTACGCGGGCATCGGCGTGCTGTCCGGCGGCAACGCCGTCCTGCAGATGGCGGCCAGCCCCGAGATGCGGGGCCGGGTGCTCGCCCTGTTCACCGTGGTCTTCATCGGCTCGACGCCCATCGGCGGCCCCATCGCGGGCTGGGCGGCCGAGGAGTTCGGCACCGGTGCGGGGCTGCTGATCGGCGCCGTGGCCGCGGTGGCGGCCGGCCTTGCCGTGCTGGCGTTCCTCCGCAACCGGGACGCGTTGGTGAACAGCAGCACCTCGCGCCCCCCCGACGTGGTCGCCGCCGCCTGAACCGGCCCGGGCGGGCTTGCCGCGCCGCGACGGGCGCCCGTAGCATCGTCAATCCGTTCTGAAGCAGAAGGAAGTGGCGTGCGCACGTACTCCCCCAAAGCCAGCGAGATCACCCGCGCCTGGCATGTGGTCGATGCCGAGGGCCTCGTCCTCGGTCGCGTCGCCACCGAGGTCGCCAGCATCCTGCGGGGCAAGCACAAGCCCACGTACGCCCCGCACATGGACACCGGTGACTTCGTCATCATCGTGAACGCCGAGAAGGTCGTGCTCACCTCGGGCAAGGCCGACACCAAGCTCGTGCGCGACCACTCCGGGTACCCGGGCGGCCTCAAGACCCGCACCTACGCCCAGCTGCTGGCCCGCAAGCCCGAGGACGCCGTGCGCCGCACCGTCCGGGGCATGCTCCCGAAGAACCGCCTTGGCGCGCAGATGCTCACCAAGCTCAAGGTCTACGCCGGCCCGAACCACCCCCACGCCGCCCAGCTGCCCACGCCGCTCGACGTCCCGCACGCCCGCAGGAGCCCGCGATGACCAAGCCCCTCACCCAGACCACGGGCCGCCGCAAGCGCGCCGTCGCCCGGGTCCGTCTCCGTCCCGGCACCGGGAAGATCACGATCAACAAGCGGGACATCGAGGAGTACTTCGGCTCCCGCACGCACCGCATGATCATCACCGAGCCGCTCAGGGTGACCGAGACGGTCGAGACCTACGACATCGACGTCACGATGGACGGCGGCGGCGTGTCCGGCCAGGCCGGCGCGCTGCGCATGGGCATCGCTCGCTCGCTCGTCGAGCTCGACCCCGAGCTCCGGGGCCAGCTCAAGAAGGCCGGCTTCCTCACCCGCGACGCCCGCGAGAAGGAATCGAAGAAGTACGGCCTCAAGAAGGCCCGCAAGGCGCCGCAGTACTCGAAGCGGTGATTTGGGGCCGATCCTCCTCGCCACCCCGGCCATGAGGTTCGGCACCGACGGCATTCGCGGCGTCGCCAACGTCGACATCACGCCCGAGGTGGCGCTCGCTCTCGGGCGCGCCGCGGCCGTCGTGCTCGGCAGCACCATCGCCGTCGGCCGGGACACGCGGCGTTCGGGCGGCATGCTCGAGTCCGCCTTCGCCGCCGGGGTCACCTCGGCCGGCGTGGACGTGATCCGCATGGGCATCGCCCCGACGCCCGCTGTCGCCTGGGTGGCGGCCGATCGCAAGATCGCCGGCGCGGTCATCTCGGCCTCCCACAACCCGTGGACCGACAACGGCATCAAGCTCTTCGCCACCGGCGGACGCAAGCTCGACGACGCCACCGAGCGGGCCGTCGAGTCGGCCCTCCTCAGCCCGCCGCCGACCGGACCGGCCGGCTCGATCAGCCTCGGCCCGCAGCTCGTCGACCGGTGGGCAGATGCGCTCGTCGCGTCGCTGCGCGGGCGCCGGCTCGACGGCCTCTCGGTGGTGGTCGACTGCGCCAACGGCGCCGCCGCCTGGGTCGCCGCCGACGTGCTCAGCGCCGCCGGCGCGTCGGTGCACGCCAT
>JACDCH010000078.1 GCA_013694495.1 Acidimicrobiia bacterium
TCTCAGCACCTGAGACCCAGCTGCCAAAGAACGCAGGGGTGGTCAGGTCGGGGCGGGGGCGGGGGCGGGGGCGGGGGACGCTCGCACGAGCGTGCGGTAGAGCTCCGCGTACAGCCCGTCGAGGGCCAGCAGCTCGTCGTGGCGACCGCGCTCCACGACTCGGCCATCGTCGAGCACCAAGATCTGGTCGGCGTCGACGATGGTCGACAGCCGGTGGGCGATCACGATCGATGTGCGGCCCTGGAGCGCCTCGGCCAGGGCCTGCTGCACGAGGTGCTCGTTCTCGCTGTCGAGGTGGCTGGTGGCTTCGTCGAGCACGACGACCCTGGGATCCTTGAGCAGCATGCGGGCGATGGCCACGCGCTGCTTCTCGCCGCCGGACAGGCGGTAGCCGCGCTCGCCGACCAGGGTGTCGTAGCCGTCGGGGAGGGCGGCGATGACGTCGTGGATGCGAGCCGCCCGGCAGGCGGCCTCGATCTCGGCCGGCGTGGCGTCGGGCCGGGCGTAGCGCAGGTTGGCTCCCACCGTGTCGTGGAAGAGGTGCGGGTCCTGGCTGACGACGCCGATGGCGGCCCGCAGCGACGACCCCGTGAGGTCGCGCACGTCGTGGCCGTCGATGCGCACCCCGCCGGCGGTGACGTCGTAGAGGCGGGGCACGAGCGAGGCGAGCGTGGTCTTGCCCGCGCCGGACGGGCCGACGAGGGCCACGAGCTGGCCGGGCTCGACCACGGCGTCGATGCCGCGCAGCACCTCGACGCCGGGCTCGGTGCTGAGCGGCCCGCCGCCCTCGAGCGACGCGATCGACACGTCGGTGGCCGCCGGGTAGCGGAAGCGGACGCCGTCGAGCTCGATGCGCCCCGTGCGCTCCACGAGGTCGACGGCGCCGGGCCGGTCGACGATTGCGGCGGGGGTGTCGAGCACCTCGAAGACGCGGTCGAAGCTCACGAACGCGGTCATCACGTCGACGCGCGTGTTCGTCAGCCCCTGGATCGGCGCGTAGAGCCGGGTCACGTAGGTGCCGAGGGCGATGAGCGTGCCGAGCGTGATCGTGTTGTCGATCACGAGCAGGCCGCCGACGAGGTAGATGACCGCCGAGCCCACCGACGCCAGCGTCGCCATGGCGACGAAGAACGTTCGGCTGATGATGGCCTGGCGGATGCCGATGTCGCGGACTCGCACGGCCCGGCCGGCGAAGCCGTCGACCTCCTCCTCGTACCGCCCGAACAGCTTCACGAGCATCGCCCCGCTGACGCCGAAGCGCTCCGTCATCGTCGTGTTCATGGACGCGTTCAGGTCCATGCCCTCGCGGGCCAGCTTCTGCAGCCGCTTCCCCACGTGGCGCGAGGGCACGAGGAACAGCGGCACGATGACGAGGCCGAGGACCGTGAGGCGCCACTCGAGCACCACCATGGCGACGAGCGTCGTGCCGAGCGTGATGGCGTTCGACAGCACCGAGCCCAGCGTGCCGGTGACGGCCGACTGGGCGCCGATCACGTCGTTGTTCAGCCGGCTGATGAGCGACCCGGTCTGGGTGCGGGTGAAGAACGCGACCGGCATCCGCTGGACGTGGTCGAACAGCTTCACGCGGAGGTCGTAGATGAGGCCCTCGCCGATGCGCGTCGACCACCACCGCTCGGCGAGTGAGAGCAGGGCGCTCGCGAACGCGACCCCGACCATGACCATGGCGATGGTGACGACGAGGCCCCGGTCGCGCGCCGGGATGGCCTCGTCGACGATCGTGCGGATGAGCAGCGGCGGCACCAGGCCGAGCAAGGCGGCGACGACGATCGTCGTGAGGAAGCCGAGCAGCTGGGTGCGGTAGGGCCGGGCCAGCTCCCACACCCGGCGGAGCGTGCGCCGCTCGAGCCGCGCGCCCTCGACGGCGCTGGCGTCGCCCGGTAGCAGTCTGTGAGGTCCCATCCGCATGAGTGCGGAGACGCTACGGCGCCCCGGCGAAAACGGGCGGCTCGGCGCCTCCCGTACGGTGGGCGGCGATGGCCCGCCGGCGAGACGACCCGCTGGAGCGACTCCGTGCGATCTGCCTCGCGCTGCCCGAGGTGACCGAGCGGGTCAGCCACGGCGCGCCGACGTTCTTCGTCCAGGGCAAGAAGACGTTCGTCACCGTGTACCCCGAGGGCATGCACCGGTACGACTTCGCCCACCTCTGGTGCGCCGCGCCGCCGGGCGTCCAGGAGGAGGTGGTCGAGGCCGAGCCGGAACGGTTCTTCCGGCCGCCGTACGTCGGGGGCCGCGGGTGGCTCGGCGTGCGCCTCGATGTCGACCCCGACTGGGACGAGCTGGCCGACCTGTGCGAGGAGGCCTACCGCGTGATCGCACCCAACAAGCTGGTGGCGCAGCTCGACGCTCGCACCTGACGAGCACTGGGATCGGGCCGACCGGGTAGACAGCACGGGTCGGCGTCGCCAACGGCGCCTTCGACCGAGGAGAACTGGCTGATGGACATCGTCCGCAACGCCGATGGCACCCTCGTCGTCCCGGTCCCGCCGGAGCGGCACCGCGACAGCGACGACGACGTGGAAGGCGAGGTGGACGCTGCTCCGGCGGAGCCCACGACCCGCGTCCTCCACCCCGGGGAGGGCGGCTACGACGAAGCCCTCACCGCCTGGGACCAGCAGCAGAACCCCGACCGCGAGGCCGCGGTGTCGACGGCGACGGGTCGTCAGGAGGCCATGGCCGTCGTGCACGCGGTGGCGACGTCGGAGGACCACGCCGTAGCGCCGGCCCTCGAGGCCGTGAGCGACCCCGAGGCGAGCGGCGAGGCGTTGCGCCACGTGCTCGTGGGCGGCGTGCACTCGGTCGAGGACTTCGCCGCCGAGGTGGCCGAAGCCGAGGGCGGCGAGCCCCTTCCGGCCCACCAGGCCACCAAGATCATCGGCGAGGTGCTGGCCGAGCTCGACGGCTGAGCGAGACGCTGCCCGTCAGCGGATGAGGGTCGGCTGACCCCGTCCGACGGGCAGCATCCGGTCGATGTCGGGGCGGAGGGTGAACGTCGCCCCGCCGACCAGGCGGGCCGACCCGGCGAACACCTGGGCGCGCACGGCGAGCGTGCCGGTGTTGCCGGCGAGCTCGACCGATGCGCTCGGGGCGAAGATGATGCCCTCGAGGTCGAGGTTGGTGCCGCCGGTGATCTTCACGAGGCCGGTGCCGGTGGTCCACACGAGAAGGTCGTCGAAGCGCTCGTCCGGGCCGTCGGGCGCCGTCCAGGTGACGGCCCGGTTGCCGGACATCGTGACCTTGCCCGCGTTCAGGTAGACGAACGTGTGGCGCAGCTCGATCGAGCCGTTGTCGACGAGGTCGCCCGACCGGAGGAACACCGTCGCCGATGCCGGCGGTGACGCCGCGCACACGAGCGGAGCGATGAAGTCGTTCGGGTTCGCGTCGGAGCAGTTCACCCGGAGGCTGCCGAGCCCGCTGGCGTTGATCGGCCCGTCGCTCACGATGTTGCCGCCCTGGAACGTGATGCTCCCGTTCGAGGACAGGCCCTTCGTTCCGCAGTCGATGTACCAGTTCCCGGCCGGCACGACGGTGGCGGCGTCGGGCGAGCAGCTGCGGCCACTCGTTGTCCAGCGGGTGAACGACCCGACCGGCAGCGGGGCGCCGGTGCCGCCCCAGGCGGCGACCAGGTCGTCGATGTACGCCGGTCCGGGCCCGGGGCAGCCCGCCGCCGGGTTGCAGTTGTAGCGCCAGATCATGGCGTTCTGGCCCACCCGCGCTGACGACGCCTCGGGCAGCGGGTTGACGAGGTTGGGGCTGTAGGCGCTCGTGGCGTCGCCGTCGGCCAGCGCCCACATGGCGATGGCGCCGGCCGTGAGCGTGCCCTGACCGTCGACGTCGAAGATGACCTTGCTCGGGTTGTTGCACTGCTCGCCGTCGGAGTCGACGACGATGTAGCCGGGGGAACCGTCGGTGGTGCCGACGGTGAGCGCCGAGGTGCCGGACAGGCCGAGCACCCCACACGCGTGCTCGTCGAGCAGCACGAGCGGCGCCTGGACGTCGCCCACGCCCCGGACGTAGCGGCCGACGGCCTCGACGTCGAGCTCGACGGCTCCCGACGCGAAGAGGTTGTCGCGCTCCTGACGGACGCGCACGCCGAAGCGGTCACAGGCCGCCCCGTCCAGGGAGCTCTCGGGTTGGCCCAGCATCAACGCGTCACCGGTGGGCACCGGGTGCGTGAACGTGACCTCGTACTCGTCGATGCTCGTGGTCACCGACCGGGCCTGCCCGGGCACGCAGGTCGGGGCGAACGTGGAGCACGACGGCGCGCTGGCCGACACCGCGGTGGGCAGGTTGACCACCAGGTAGTCCCAGGCCGCGGCGCAGGCGGTGACCGCGGGCGTGCCGGGGTCACCGAGGCTCGAGGCGGCGGCCAGCGCCATGGCGTCGGCAGCCACCTGGTCGGCGTCGCGGTCACGGCGGGCGCCGCCGAGGTCGAGGACGAGGGCGATCATGATGACCAGGACGCTCATCGCCGCGGCGACGACGACCACTACCAGGCCGTGCTCCGAACCGCGGTCGGCCCCGCGGCCCGCGCTCCGGCGTTCAGATCCCACCGAACGCCTCGTAGCGGTAGACGACCGTCCGACGCAGGTGCACGGTCTGGCGGTGGAACCCGGTGTCGATGTAGCCGTCGCGCTCGAGGACGACCTGCACGCGCCGCTCGGTGGGATCCTGGCCGTCGTCGAAGCACCAATCGACCCCCGAGGTGCGTACACCGGCCGCGTTGGTCCTGCGGCTCACGGTCTGGTCGGGGGCGGACCCGGCGGGGTCGACGTAGGCGACGCAGATCGAACGCCCGGCGACGCCGGCGTCGAGCTCACCGCCACTGGCGTCCACGGCATAGGACGCCACCCCGTCCAGCCAGGCCGCCATCTCGACGGCGGCCTCGGGGAGGGGGAGCGTCGAGGCGTGGCGAGCCGCGACGCGCGCCCCCTGGCCGAGCGACTGGCTCTGGTTCCAGGCCATGGCCCCGCTGAAGGTGCCGAGCAGGATGATCATGAGCACCGGGCAGACGAGGGCGAACTCGACCAGGGCCACGCCCCGATCCCGCTCGCGCCGGCGGCGGCGGCGGCGGGAGCCCCGGTCGGCGGCGGCAGCCATCTCAGAGCCCGCCGCCGGCACCCATGGACAGCGCAGCGGGCCCGAGTACCACGACGAACATCGGCGGGAAGATCAGGAACACCATCGGCATGAGCATCTTCACGGGCGCCTTCATGGCCTTCTCCTGGGCCACCTGCTTGCGGAAGATGCGCATCTCCTCGGCCTGACCACGGAGCACCGACGACACCGACACGCCGAACTGGTCGGCCTGGCGGATGGCGGACACGAACGAACGGACCTGCGGTAGCTGCACGCGCTCGGCGAGGCCGCCGAGGGCGTCGCCCCGGGTCGACCCGGCCCGCATCTCGGCCAGCACGAGGGCGAACTCGCGGGACATCTCGCCGTCGATGTTGGCAACGGTCCGGGCCACTGCGGAGGTGAACCCGAGGCCCGCCTCCATGCAGATCACGAGCAGGTCCATGATGTCCGGCAGCTGGCGCAGGATCACGTGTTCGCGGCCCTCGACCTGGCTGCGCAGCTTGCGACTGGGGAGGATCGTGCAGCACGCCGCGGCCAGGCCGGTGCAGGCGAGCCGCACCATCGGGCCCTGCGACGAGGTGAGCAGCCACGTCCCGTACGCCGCGAACGGCGCCACGAGCGTGGTCAGCACCCGGACGGCGAGGTAGCGGTCGGTGTCGGCCTCGGGTCGGCCGGCGCGGCGCAGCATCACCCGGATCTGATCGACCCGGCCCGCCGGCGAGAACCGCCAGCCGAGCTTCGAGAGCCCCTTCAGCACGGGCGCCGCCACGCGATCGGCGAAGGGCAGCACCAGCTCCTGGTCCCGCACGTCGACCAACTTGTAGAGCTCGTCGAGGTCCCTGAGCTTCGTCCGCAACGAGGACCGGTCGACGACGAGGAACCCGATGCTGCTGACGAGGGCCGTGGCGCTCACGGTGACGAGCAGGACGAGGAAGATGCCGAACACGCCGTGCTGCATGAGCTCAGACATCGATCTTCACCATGCGGCTCATCCAGAGGTAACCCCCGCCGATCATGAGGGCGCAGACGCCCAGCATGATCCGACCGGCCGACGTCGAGAACATGGGCGCCATGTACGACGGGTTCATCACCGCCATGGCACCGCCGAGCCCTGGCACGAGGACGAGCAGCATCATGGCCGAGGCCCGGCCCTCGGCCGTCAGCGCCTTGACCTCGCCCCGCATGTGCGTGCGCTCGCGGATCGTGAAGGCGACCCGGTCGAGCAGCTCGGCGAGGTTGCCGCCCACCTCGGCCTGGATCTGCATGGCCAGCGCGGCCCAGCGGAAGTCGTCGCTGGCGACGCGCTCCGCGGCATCGGTGAGGGTCTCGTGCAGGCCCCGCCCGAGTCGGATCTCGGCCACGACCTTGCGCAGCTCGCGGCCCATGGGGTCGGGCATCTCCTTCGACACGCCGTCGAGGGCCTGACCGATCGAGCGTCCGGCCCGCAGCGACCCGGCGAGGGTCGTGAGGGCATCGGGGAGCTGCATGCCGAACTTCTTCTGGCGCTTGGCGACGATGATGCGGAGCGCGAGCGGCGGGCCGGCACCGGCCAGCACGAACGCCACCAGCGCCATCAGCGCGGAGCCGAGGAGGACGAACACGGCGATCGGCAGCACCACGGTCGCGGTGACGTGGGCGAGCATGAGCTCGGCCGGTCGGACCGGGACGTCGGCGGTCCGCAGCCTGCGTTCGAGCGAGCCGAGCAGGCCGCGGCGGTTGGCGACGTTGGCGGTGACCTCGACGGCGCGGCGCAGCACCGCCGACGCAGCGAGGACGTCGTCGAGCCGTCGGGTTCGGCGGTCGCTGCGCTTGGGCGCCGGCGCGACGGCGGCCTCGGCCTCGACGACCTCGGCGCGGTCGCGGCCGACGAAGAGCAAGGTGGCCACGAGGACGCCGAGGCCGAGCACGACGCCGGCGAGCAGCAGCAGGACGACCGGCTCGGCGGGGAGGCTCATCGGAGGTCCGCCATGCGCTCCCGGAGGTTCCGGGCCTGGCTGTTCTCGAACATGTCGCCCCCCACGGCGACGCCGCTGTCCTCGAGCTTCTCGGCGAACCCGGGGCGCACGCCGGTGGGCTCGAGCACGCCCTGGTGGCGTCCGTTCGCGTCGACGCCGGCGCTGAAGTCGAACAGGTAGATGTCCTGCAGCGTGATGGTGTCGCCCTCCATCGCGTCGATCTCCGTGATGTGGGTGACGCGACGGGTGCCGTCGCGGAGGCGGGTGAGCTGCACGATGACGTCCACCGCGGAGGCGACCTGCTCGCGGATGGCGCGGATCGGGAGCTCGAAGCCCGCCATGAGCGTGAGCGTCTCGATGCGGCTCAGCGCGTCGCGGGGGCTGTTGGAGTGCACGGTGGTCATCGACCCGTCGTGGCCTGTGTTCATGGCCTGGAGCATGTCGAGGGCCTCGCCGCCGCGGCACTCGCCCACGACGATGCGGTCGGGGCGCATGCGGAGGCTGTTGCGCACCAGGTCGCGGATCGTGATCTCGCCCGCCCGCTCCACGTTCGGCGGGCGGGTCTCCATGCAGAGCACGTGCCGCTGGTGGAGCTGGAGCTCCTTGGCGTCCTCGACGGTGACGATCCGCTCGCCGCTCGGGATGAACGACGACAGGACGTTCAGCAGCGTCGTCTTCCCGGTGCCGGTGCCGCCGGACACGACGATGTTCAGCTTCCCCTCGATGCAGGCCCGCAGGAAGCGCACGCTGCGCTCGTCGAGCGTGCCGAACTTCACGAGGTCGGCGGCCATGAACGGATCGCGAGCGAACTTCCGGATCGTGAGGAACGGTCCGTCGATGGCGAGTGGGGCGATGATGGCGTTCACCCGCGAGCCGTCGGGGAGGCGGGCATCGACCATCGGCGACGACTCGTCGATGCGCCGGCCGACGTTGGAGACGATCTTGTCGATCACCCGGCGGACGTGCTGCGCGTCGACGAAGCCTGATGCCACCTCGACGACCTTGCCGTCGCGCTCCACGAACACGATGTCGGGTCCGTTGACCATGACCTCGGTGACGGAGTCGTCGTTCAGCAGGTCTTCGATCGGGCCGTAGCCGACGACGTCATTGCGGATGTCGGTGGCGAACTGCTCGTACAGCTCGCCGGTGGCCGGGATGTTGGCGTGGGCGAAGGCGGCCGCGATCGTCTCGCGCAGGCGCGCCTCGAGCTCGTCGTCGCGGACGGCGTCGTCGAACAGGAGCGGACCGAGCTCCTTCACGACCCGCTTGTGGACCTCGGCGTGCACGAGCGGCGGC
Source organism: Acidimicrobiia bacterium (assembly GCA_013694495.1). GTDB lineage: Bacteria > Actinomycetota > Acidimicrobiia > Acidimicrobiales > JACDCH01 > JACDCH01. The sequence goes on from JACDCH010000078.1 coordinate 8,349, forward strand.
AGGCTGATCCGGGGGGCGGGGGCGGGGGCGGCCGTGGCGGGACGGAGGATGTCGTGCGGCGCGGCCTCGCCGGCGTCCGAGGCGGGCTGGCCCGAACTCGCGCCCTCGGGCGGCTGCCGCTCGATGTCCTTGCGGGCGGAGTTGATCCGGTCGCGGAGCGCGCTCATGTCCCCGCTCCGGGCGCGGTCTCTGCGGTGAGCGACTCGGGGAGGGCGTCGGTCACGCCGACCGGATCGAGCTCGCTCGGGTCGTTGCCGGGGCCCACGAGGGCCAGCAGGACCTCGTACTGGCGGGTCAGGAAGAGCAGCCGGGCGGCGTCCTGGGGCGCGACGGCCACGGTGTAGTTGCTGCTGCCCGGGTTGACGACGGCCTCGACGGCGCCGTCGGGTGGCCGGACCGTCGTACCGATGGCGATGATCTGCAGGTCCTGGAAGACGTGCACCATGGCCGGGCCGTTCGAGTCCGGGAGCCCCAGCTCGGCGGCGTTGGGCACGTTGACCAGGAGGTTGACCCGGTCGCCGGGGCTCACCAGGTCGGAAACCGCGGCGGCGCCGCTCGCCTCGAACGACACGGCGACCGTGCCCTCCGGAAGGGCGTCGGCGAACGTCGCCGGCCCGTCGTTCTCCCTGCTCGCGGTGGGATCCACGAATGCCCCGGTGACCACGACCTGGCCCGCCCGGAGGACGCCGTCGGCGACCGACCCGGCCAGGGCGGAGCGGTCGGTCACGGCGGTCGGCGCCAGGGACGCCTGCATCGTCTGGGAGACCTGGATGCGGCCATCGGCGAGGGCTTCGTCGAAGGACGTGCCGTCCGGGACGTCGACGGTGGCGACGAGCATCCGGACCGGCTCGGCGGCGGCGGCCGCCCGGTCGTCCGCGCCGCTCACGTAGCGGAGGAGGCCGAACCCGGATCCCATCGCCACGAGCGCGGCGACGGCGACGACTGCGAGGCGGTTCACGAGGCACCACGCTGGGCAGCGTGCGCCAGGCGGAGCTCGTGGCCGACGACGAGGTCCTGCACCCGCTCGCGGAGCAGGAGCAGGTCGACGAGGTCCCGGACGCTGGCGGCGGCGACGCCGAGGCCGGCAACCGCGTCGGCGGCCGTCGTCACGGTGGGCAGGAGGGCAGCGCCGTCCCCGACCCACCGGTGGAGGGCATCGATCGTCACGTCGGCCGAGCCGCCCTCGCCGGCCGCGCCGATCGCGCCGACGAGGTCCCCGACGGCGTGCTGGATGTTGGCCGCGGGCTCGATGACAGCGGGGCTGTGGAAGGCGTCGGCGAAGAGCAGGTCCTGCAGCCGGGCCTCGTCGAGGTGCGCCCCGAGGTGGAACTGCAGGCGCTTGACCGCCGCCAACGACAGGAGCGCGGCGTCGACGTCGGTGAGCGGGCCTCGATCGAGGTGGCCGAGGTGGTGGGCCACGAGCGGCGACAGGTCGTCGACCAGGGCCCGGTCGGCCCGGGCC
>JACDCH010000084.1 GCA_013694495.1 Acidimicrobiia bacterium
GCCGCGGCGGCCGATCGGCGTCGCTTCGCCTACGAGTCCGCCGCCGAGCAGCTGCGGGTCGCCAGCCGTCTCGTGACCGAGCGTGGAGGCGCGCCCACCCCCCGGCTGCTGGTCGAGCTCGCTCAGGCCGAGCTGTCCGGCGGGCGACTGCGGGCCGCCCGGCAGGCCTTCCGCAGCGCGGCGGACAACCACGACCTCTCCGCCCCCGGCGATCCCGTCGTGCTGGCGGAGGCCGCCATCGGCCTGGGTGGCATCTGGGTGTTCGAGCACCGCCTGGCCGACGAGGTGGCCGCGTTCCACGGCCTGCTGCGCCGCGCCCTCGACGGGCTCGGCGCGACCCGCCCCGACCTCAGGGCGCGCATCCGGCTCCGCCTGGCGACCGAGGCCGTGTACCTCGGTACCGGCACCATCGACCAGGCCCGGGACGCCCTCGACGAGGTGCGCAGCACCGGCGACCAGCTGGCGCTGGCCGAAGGACTGTCGCTGTTCCACCACGTCACCCTCGGTCCCCAGCACGCCGACGAGCGGCGCCCGATCGCCGAGGAGCTCGTCACCACCGCGTCGGCCGCCGGCGACGCGGTGCTCACGCTCATGGGCGTCCTCTGGCGGACGATCGACCTGCTGCTCGACGGCGACCCGGCGGCGGCCCGGTCGCTCCAGGAGCTCCGCCAGCGAGCCGACGCCCTCCAGGTGCACGCTGTGCTCTACATCGTGAGTCTGCTCGACGTGATGGCTGCCCTCCGCGCCGGACACATCGACGAGGCCGAGGCGGCGTCCGAGCAGTGCTTCACGAGGGGCACCGAGATCGGCGATGCAGATGCCGTGGGGTTCTACGCCGCGCAGCTCCTGGTCATCCGCTGGCTGCAGGGCCGGAGCGCAGAGATCCTGCCGCTCGCCCGCGACGTCGCCGCCTCCCCCACCGTCGTCGCCCGCGATCGCGCCTTCTCGGCCGCCCTCGCCGTCCTCGCCGCCGACGTCGGCGGTCCGGCCACCGACGAGGCCCGCAAGGAGCTCGACAGCCTCGTCGCCGGCGGGATCGACCGGCTGCCGTGGTCGAGCAGCTGGCTGGTGACGTTCTTCTGCGTGGTCGAGGCGGCGGCGGCGGTGGACGATGAGCGAGCGGCGGCGCTCGCCTACGACCTCATGAAGCCGTTTGCCGGTCGGCCGGCCATGGCCTCGCTCGCCATCGCTTGCCTCGGCCCGGTCGCCCGTTCTCTCGGCCTCGCGTCCCGCACCGCCGGCCGCATCGACGAGGCGGTGGCCCACCTCGAGGCCGCCGTCGACGAGAGCCGCCAGCTGGGGAACCGGCCCTTCTTCGCCCTGAGCCAGGCCGACCTGGCAGCGACCCTCACGGTACGGGGCGCACCGGGCGACGCGGCACGCGCTGCGTCGCTCGCCGACGAGGCCGTCGCCGCGCTCGACGAGATGGGCCTGAACGCCAAGGCCGATCGAATCCGCGCCGCAAGGCCGGGCCCGCCGGCGCCGCCGGTCGTGGCGGAGGTCGGTGTGCTGCACTTCACCGGCGGCACCTGGGACCTGCGGGTGGGCGACGACCACGTCGTCCTCGCCGACGGGGTCGGCCTCCGCTACCTCGCTCGGCTCCTGGCCGCCCCGGGGGTCGAGATCGGGGCCGACGAGCTCGCCGGTCCGGGGCTCGTCGGTGCGCGCCAGGACGTGATCGACGAGAAGGCGCTCCACACCTACCGCGACCGGATCCGGGACCTCCAGGAGGACCTCCAGGAGGCTGAGGATGCCGCCGATCTGGGGCGCGTCGAGAAGCTCCGCCTCGAGCTCGACAACCTCCTCGAGCACGTCGGCGCGCAGATGGGTCTGGGCGGCCAGAGCCGGTCGTTCGCCGACGAGCGGGAGCGGGCCCGGACGGCCGTGCAGAAGGCGTTGCGGCGAGCCATCGACCGCGTGCGCGCCGCGGCGCCCGAGCTCGGTGAGGCGCTGCTGGGCAGCGTGCGCACCGGCTCGCTGTGCTCGTTCGAACCCGGCGACACCCTCCCGCGCCGCTGGGACGTGACCGGCCCCCGCTGATCCGGACGGTGGCGGCGCGGCCCGGCACCGCGGCTCGGCCCGGGTCCGGCTACGTCCCCGGTGGGGGTCCGATCTGGTCGAGGGCGGACTGGAGGCTCCCGGCGAAGGCGGCCCGCTCGTCGACGGAGGTGGCGCCCAGCAGCTGGTCCAGGTCCGGCCAGACCGAGGCGTCCTCGACGTTCGAGCGGATCAACGCCACGACCTTGTCACCGGGGGGCGCACCGTAGGGGTCGATGTTCACGTCGGCCAGGTCGGCGGCGACGAGCAGGTTGTGGACCCACGTCGGGTACTCGTCGATCTGCTCCTCGCCCTCGGACGCACCCGCCGCCTCCGAGTCGGACCACTCGGCGTCCGCTGACGGGTCGAACTCCGTCGAGGCGAGGGCGAGCTCCACCAGCGGGCGCAGCGTGTGCCACGTCCACGCTTCCACGTAGGCCTCCAGCGCCGTGCCGGCCAGGTGGGTGCCGTCGCCGTCGAGCCAGGCCAGCGCACCGTCGGCGTCGGCCGGGGCGTACGACGGATCGATGTTGATGTTCTGCTCGGCGAGCTGAGCGGTGAACGCCTCCTGCCAACTGCGATGGGTGGTCTCGGCCATGGGTGCACTCCTGTGGTTGGGGTTCCCTCATCAGGCGTGCCAACCACGTGCCACGGGTGTGCCATGCGACGCGCAACGGCCCGGGCACCGAGCCCGGGCCGCTCGCGTCGTGCTCTCGGGTGCGGGAGGCTCAGGCCTTGGGGGCCGGCGGCCACACGCCCTTGGCCAGCTTCGGCGCCGTGCTCGGGGTCATCACCGAGTCCTTGAACCCCTTGAGCGGGGTGATGCGGGCCTTCTTCGACGCCTTGATCTTGATCGCCGCGCCCGTCGCCGGGTTGCGACCCATGCGGGCCGGGCGGTCGACCTTGACGAACTTGGCGAAGCCGGTGATGGCCACCGGCTCGCCCTTCGCGACGACAGCCGTCGTCACCTCCTGGAAGCCCTTCAGGACTGCGTCGACGGTCTTGGCGTCGACGCCGGTGTGCGCAGCGGTCGCGTTCACCAGTTCACGTCGGTTCACTCGTGCTCCTTGGGTTCGCCCGGCCGCGGGTGCGGCTGGAAAACCCAGTGCTAGTTGATCGGAATGGCGGGTTGGTGGATGGGCCGGTGGAGGACGACGGTCGTCCAGGCGCCCTCGGTCCGGCCTGCTTCGTCGAAGTCGGCGTAGGCGGCGACCACGTCGTCGGCCTGCGTCGAGAGCAGCCCGCTGAGGGCGAGGTCGCCGCCCGGCGCCACGCGGGTGCTGATGGCGGCAGCCAGGGCCACGAGCGTGCCGGCGCCGATGTTGGCCAGCACGAGGTCGAAGGGGCCGGCGACGTCGGCGATGTCGGTGGTCGAGGCGGTCACCGCCACCGCGTTGGAGCCGGCGTTGGCCCTGGTCGCAGCCGCCGCGACGGGGTCGACGTCGACGGCCACGACGGGCGCCGCACCGAGCACAGCGGCGCTCACCGCCAGCACCCCGCTGCCGCACCCGATGTCGAGCACCGACCGGCCGGGCCCGGCCAGGCGGTCGACCACCTCGAGGCAGGCCTGGGTGCTCGGGTGGGATCCGCTACCGAACGCACGGCCCGGGTCGACCACCACGCACCGCTCGCCCGCCGCCGGCGGGTCGTCGTCGTCGGCCAGCCACGGCGGCCGGACGTGGAGGCGGCCGGCGCGCACCGGCCGAGCGTGGGCCTTCCACGCATCGAGGGCGGCATCCAGCGCCCGTCCGGCGTCGACCACCTCGACAGCGACAGCCGGGAACCGCTCCCCCACCGCCGCGGCCGCGGCGACGGCGTCGCGGTCGGTGACGAACCCAACTTCGAGCTCCACCCCGGCGAGGAGCCTGCGCTCGCCGATGGCGGTGGCGCCCAGGAGCCACAGCAGGTCGGCGACCGCTTCCGCTGTCGCCGCGTCGACGACGAGCCGGGCGCAGCCCGGGCGGTCGTCGGTCAGCGGCCGAGGATCCCGCCGAGGGCGCCGCCCGACGCGCCGCCGGTCTGGCCGGGCATGACCTGACGGATCCAGGCTGCCAGGGCCGAGGGGTTGCGGCTCTGGGTCATGACCCAGCCCGGGCCGGTGAAGTCGAACACGAAGCCCTCGCCGCTCTTCAAGGTCTGCATCATCCCGGTGGACGCCTTGCGCATCTGCATCGTGACGCTGGGGCCGTAGGCCACGACGTGGCCGGTGTCGATGGTGACGGTCTCGCCGGGCTGGAGGTTGATCGTGTCCAGGGCGCCGTAGCAGGAGATCAGGATCGTGCCCTGGCCGTGGGCGTGGATGAGGAAGCCGCCCTCACCGCCGAACATGTTCTTGAAGCCGCCCCACTTGGTGTCGAGCTCGACGCCGTGGCTGTTGGCCAGCCAGCACCCCTTCGTGACGTTCATGGGCTGCTCGGGCAGGATGCCGGCCACGATGATGTCGCCGGTCAGGTGGTGGGCGACGTCGACCCAACCGCCGGTGGGCGGGGCGGTGAACGTCGACACGAAGAGGCTCTCGCCGCCGAGGACCGAGCGCTTCAGGCCCTTCATCAGACCGCCCTGCGTGCCGGCCTGGAGGGCGACGCCGGCCGAGGTCGCCATCATCGCCCCCGACTCGCACCGGATGGGCTCGTTGGGCTCGAGGCTGCAGCGGGCGACGGCGAAGCTGGGGTTGTGGCGGAGCTCGACCTTCATGGCGGGCGACTGTAGGTCTCGCCGCAGTGCCGCGGCCGAGCCGGTCAGGTCGTCGCCAGGATCAGGAAGATCCCGAAGTCGTACAGGGCGTGGGCCAGCATCACCGGGTAGACGGATCGTTTCCAGCGGTAGAGCCAGGTGAACACGGCCGTGAGCGCGCCGATCACGAGGAGCGCCAGCGGGCCCTGGTAGAGGTGCCCGACGGCGAACAAGGCCCCGGGGAGGAGAAGGGCGCCCCGCTTCAGGCCGAGCTGCTCGAGCCGCGCGATGGCGTAGGCGCGGTACAGCACCTCCTCGCCGACGCCTGCGGTCACGGCGATGGCGGCGGCCACCAACATCGACGGCAGGGTGAACTCGATGCCGTCGTCGTCGTCGCCGGGCAGGGCGTCGACCTCCTCGCCGCGCTCCTGTTGCTCGATGGCGTCCTGGATCTCGCCGGTGGCGAGCCCGACCACCAGGCCGATCGACATCACCGTGATGAAGAGGCAGACGACCCCGAGCAGCCCGTAGCCGATCACGAAGCCGGCCCGGCGCCGGCCGAAGCCGGCCGTCTGGAGGCGACCGTCGCGCCACAGCAGGTACGCGGCGATGCCGGCAGGCCCGAGGGCGGCCGTGAGCCCGGCGATGAGCTCGAGAACGTCGACGTCGGTGGTGACGGTCGTCGGGTCGGTGAAACCCCGGAGGCCGATGATGATCCCCGGCAGCGAGACCGTGATCGCCATCACGACGAGCTCGACGACCATCGTCCGGCGCGACGGTGCCGCCTGGCCGGGGGCCGGGCTCGATGGCGAAACCGGCTCCCAGCCCGCCGGCGGCGCGGTGGGCGGGGGGACCGTGGGGACGGGCTGGTACCAGTTCATCCCACGAGGGCGGCGATGTCCTCGAGGAGCGCCGGCGGTCCAGACACGAGCATCGTGGTGATCACCGTGGCCCGCCACGCCTCGAGGTCGTCGAGCACCTTCTCCTTGGGCCCGATGAGGGCGACGTCCTCGACGAGGGCGGTGGGAACGGCGGCGATGGCGTCGCCCTTGCGCCCGTCGAGGTAGGCGTCCTGGATCTTGTGGCAGGCCTCGTCGTACCCGAGCCGCGAGAACACGTCGAAGTGGAAGTTCGCGTCGCGGGCACCCATCCCCCCGATGTAGAGCGCGTACATCGGCCGCAGGAGGTCGGCGCACGCCTCGACGTCGTCGCCGACGATCGCGGGGACGACGCAGCTCACCTCGAAGTCGTCGGGCGTGCGGCGGGCACCGGGGCGGCCGAAGCCCTCGGCCAGCGCAGCGCGGTAGTAGCCGTCGCTCTTGGGCGAGAAGAAGATCGGCAGCCACCCGTCGGCGATCTCCGCCGCGAGGGCGACGTTCTTGGGCCCTTCGGCGCCGAGGTGGATCGGGATGTCGTCGCGCAGCGGCTTCACGATCGACTTCAGCGGCTTGCCGAGCCCGGTGCCGCCCCGGTCCTCGAGCAGGGGCATCTGGTAGTGCTCGCCCTGGAAGTCGACCTCCTCCCGGCGGAAGACGCGGCGGAGGATCTCGACGTACTCGCGGGTGCGGGCCAGCGGCTTGCCGTAGGGCCGGCCGTACCATCCCTCCACCACCTGGGGGCCGGACACGCCGAGGCCCAGGATGAGGCGGCCGCCGGAGAGGTGGTCGAGGGTGATGGCGGTCATGGCCGTGGACGCCGGGGTGCGGGCGGAGAGCTGCGTGACGCCCGTGCCGAGCCGGATGCGCTCGGTGGCCGCGCCCCACCACGCCAGCGGCGTGAAGGCGTCGGAGCCGTACGCCTCCGCCGTCCACGCCGAGTCGAAGCCGAGGGACTCGGCCGTCCGCAGCTGCTCGGGGACGTCGGCCGGGGGCCCACCGCTGTTCCAATAGCCGATCACGAGTCCGAGCCGCACGGCGGTGCCTTTCGTCGGGTGGTGGGAGTGTTCTACATGGCGCCCCGACCCGCGGACGCAGGCCGGCGTCGACACGAAACTAGAACGTGTTCTAGTCTCTCGGCATGGGCATGCCGTCCGACGTGGGAGCCATCGACCTCATGCTCGGGATCCCCGAGGGGTCCAAGAAGAACTGGTACGGGTTCCTCCGCGCCGGCCTCATGGACCGCGAGTCGAAGGACGAGTTCGAGTTCCCGGCGCAGTACATGTTCAAGGAGGTGCCGAAGGACATCGAACCCGATGCCGATCCGATCACCACCGTGCTGAACGAGATGGACCACTTCGGCATCGCCAAGGCGATGGTCGGCGTCAACTTCGAGCGGAGCACGAGCGTCGAGGCGGTCCAGCGCCACCCCGACCGGTTCTTCGGCAGCTTCGAGGTGAACCCGAACCGGGGCATGGAGGGCGTCCGCGACCTCGTTCGGGCGGTCGAGGAGCTGGGCGTGAAGGCGGCGACGGCGTTCCCCGCCGGGCTCACCCCGCAGGTGCCCATCAACGACAAGAAGTTCTTCCCGCTCTACGCGAAGTGCGTCGAGCTCGACATCCCCATCTGCGTGTGCACCGGCGTCCCCGGTCCCCGGGTGCCGATGGCGTGCCAGAAGACCGAGCTCATCGACGAGGTGTGCTGGTTCTTCCCCGAGCTCAAGTTCGTGATGCGCCACGGCGCCGAGCCGTGGGACGAGCTCGCCGTGAAGCTCATGCTCAAGTGGCCGAACCTCTACTACTCGACGTCGGCGTTCGCCCCGAAGTACTACCCGGAGCCGATCGTGCAGTACGCGAACTCGCGGGGCGCCGACAAGGTGATGTACGCCGGCTACTTCCCGATGGGGCTCTCCCTCGAGCGCATCTTCGCCGAGCTGCCCAACGTGGGCTTCGAGGACGACGTGTGGCCGAAGTTCCTGCGGGAGAACGCGGCGAGGGTGTTCAAGCTGTGACCGATGCCCGCTTCCCCTTCCCGATCCCGTTCGGCTGGTTCTGCGTGGGCCAGCCCGGCGAGTTCGAGGCCGGCACCCCCCGGGCCCTCTACTACCTCGCCACCCACCTCGTGGGCTGGCGCGACGACGCCGGCGCGCTCCACGTGCAGGACGCGTTCTGCCCGCACCTCGGTGCCCACCTCGGCCACGGCGGAAAGGTCGACGACGGGTGCATCACCTGCCCGTTCCACGGCTGGAAGTTCGATGCCGAGGGCGCCAACGTCGCCATCCCGTACTCCGAGCGGCTCAACAGGAAGGCCCGCCTCCGCACCTACCCCGTCGTCGAGGTCAACGGCCTGGCCTTCGTCTGGTACCACCCCGACGAGACGGTCGCGCCGATGTGGGAGCTGCCGGCGCTGCCGGAGTGCGACGACGACGAGGAGTGGGTGCCGGTCCTGAGCACGTCGTACGAGATCGGGACGACGTGGCAGGAGATGGCCGAGAACGGGGTCGACTCGGCCCACTTCCGCTACGTGCACAACACGGCGACGGTGCCGGAGCTCGACTCCTACGACACCTCCACGTTCCCGGTGGCCGCCATGCGGTCGTCGCAGAAGTTCCAGACGCCGCGCGGCATCGTCGAGGGGCGCATCGACTCCACGTCGTACGGCCCGGGCATGTCGGCCGTGCACTTCAGCGGCTTCGCCGACCTGCTCAACCTGGCCGTCACCACGCCGATCGAGCGCGACCGCTGCATCATCCGCTTCAACTTCAGGGTGAAGAGCCTCGGCGACGCGAAGATGACGCAGGGCGTGGGCCAGGCCTTTGCCAACGAGGTCCACAAGCAGGTGCTCGAGGACAAGGTGATCTGGGAGCACAAGGCCCACCTCGTACGGCCCGCCCTCGCCGACACCGACGGCCCCGTCATGAAGTTCCGCAAGTGGTGCACGCAGTTCTACGCCGAGGGCGTCGACGAGGGCGACGAGCGCACCGTGTTCACGCCGCCCTGGTGGCCCGACCGGGCCGACGAAGCCCCGGCGAAAGCCACCGCCAGCGCCCGCATCGAGGGGTAGAACCGACGGGTGACCCGCCTCCGCCCGGACGTCAGCATCTTCCGCCAGGACCGCGCGGAGGACGCCGACGCGGTCGTCGCCCTCATGCACGAGCTCGCCCCCCGGGTCGGCTGGCTCGTGCTGCAGCCCGCGTTCGACGAGGACCAGCTGCCCGACGGCCGAGCTGCGGCCCGGATGCTGGCCAAGCGCCCGCCTCTCGTGCCTATCTGCACCTGGATCCCGGGTGAGAGGACCCGCAGCGGCATCGACCACGTCGCCCTCGGGATCGAGCACGGCCGGGGCAAGGGCGCGCTGCCCGATGCCAGCGTGACCTTGCCGCCGGGCTGGGAGGTCATGC
>JACDCH010000093.1 GCA_013694495.1 Acidimicrobiia bacterium
CCGCCGCAAGGCGCCGACGATGGCGCGGTCGGCCGGGCTCTTGCCGCTGCCGGAGGACATGACGGTCGTGAGGTACAGGTTCACGTGCTCGACCCAGCTGGCCCGCACGGCGACCTTCACGCGCCCCATGGCGATCGCCGCGAGCACGCCGAGCGCCAGCTGGCCGCACAGGTCGACGGGGACCTGCAGCCGGTCGGCCACGACGGCGCAGTGGTCGCCCACCCAGCCCGGGAGGGCGTCGAGGGGGAACTCGGGCGGCGGCGGGCCCTCGAGGGCCAGCGGTTCGTCCCAGGGGGCGTCTGTGGACCGTTCAGCGCGGCTGTCGGCATCCCCAGCCGCGCTGGGCGACGCCGACGTGACGGCGATGAGGTCCTCGAGGCAAATCCCGCCGGCGTCGGTGGAGCCGTAGCCGCTGGCCCGAAGGTCGCTGGCGGCACGGCTGTGGTCGCCGGCGAACTTCGTGGCCACGAGGAGCCGGAACGGGTCGTAGGGCTTGCGGAGCTCGAGGGCCGGGTTGGCCTGGCCGTACGTCTCGGACCAGATGGTGGCGTGGCCATCGCTGTAGCTGGTCGCCCCGGTGTCGCCGGAGGCGCCGGGCGCCTTGTAGTGCAGGTCGCCGCTGGCGTGACGGCGGTTGTGTGGCTCGAACCCGAGTTCCCGGAGGACCTCGTCGACGCTGTGGCGGGCGTTGTACGCGTCGCCGGGGCGCTCGGGCCCGATGTACGGGATGCGATCGACCGGCCTCGATGGCGGCGCCGGCGGTGGGTCGGTCAGCCACTGGTCGAGGTCGTCGGTGCCGTAGCGGATGCCCCAGTCGGCGGCCAGGATCTCGACGGGGTCGTTGCGGCCGCCCTTGGTGTTCCGGGTCCCCGGCAGGCGCATGATGCGGGCACCGTCGAACACGTTGTCGAGGTGGACGTTCCGCTCCTCGGCGGCGGCGGTCCAGGTGGCCCCCCAGCGCGAGAGCAGGTCGCGAGCGGCCTGGTCGATCTCCAGTGGTTCGGCGAACGCCCAGTGCGCCTGGAGGCCGCCGCCGGTGGCGATGATGACCGTGGGCTCGGCGGGGAAGCTCGTGATGAGGTCGAGTCCTGCGTCGAGGGTGGCGGGGAGGTCGGTCGCCGTGTGGTTGGGCCCGGCGACGTCGACATCGAGCCAGAGCCCGGGGATGGCCACGCAGTCGGCCGCGCCGCCACGCGCCCCACCGAGGAGCTGCTGGCGTCGGGTGGCGACGCCGTACCAGACGCATCGGTCCGCACGGCCGGCGGCGGCGGTAGCGAGCCCGACGATGTCGGTGACGTGGCGGAAGTCGGTGTTCTTCTGCCCGGTGGGGCGGTGGAGCGAGAAGAGAGTGAGCCAGCCGTCGTCGAACGCGCCGTAGAGCCCCTCGAGGAAGACGACGGCTTCCGGGTTGGGCGGTCGGACGAGGCTGGCCAGCAGATCGGTCACCCGTGGCGACCTCGAGGGTTCCATCGGACCCGGTTTGACGCGTCAGCCCAGTATCCGTCGAGGACGTCGATGTCGCTCGCAGTGGGGCGCCGGAAGGTCGTGTGACCGCACGGCCAAACGGCTCGCCAGAACATGAGCTCGTGCCTGATGGCGAACCTGTTGCACGTCGTGCAGACCCACCAGAGGCACTGGTCGCGGTAGTCAGGGTCGAGCTGCTCATCATCGGCGAGGTAGTGGCTGGAATGCATCGACGCTGCGATGTCGTCGTCGATGACAGCGGCGATGGCCCCCAGATTGAGCCCGTACTCGCCGCGCTCCACGCGGGCCGCGACCATCGGGCCCGAGGGCTCGACGGTGCCGCCGAACACGGCGATCGCGTGGGGCCACTGTGAGCGCATGGCGGCGACCGGGCGGTTCAAATGGTCGAGCAGCTCGCCGATGGTGACCGCTGGATTGATCTCGATGAGCAGCGGGTTCGGGCCGTCGAGGGTGAAGTCGGGGATGTAGCCCGCGCCGTCGAAGGGTTCATAGGTCCAGCGCCAGCCGACCAGGTTGAACATCGCTGCCCAGCGCGCGTCGAGGCGGGAGCGGAAGGTGATGCCGGCGTAGGAGGTCTCGATGCCCTGGGTCATGCCGTGATCCTCTCGCGGTCGACCATCGTCATCCCCTCCCCCGCCGGGCCATGGCCACGAGCTCGTCGTAGCGGCGGCGCGACCGAACCTTGCGCTCGACGACGTGGCGCTGGGCGTCGCGGTGCACCAGGTCCGGCAGCGCGCGCCGGGCGGCGCCAGCCGCTTCCCCGACGTAGGCGTGCCGTTCCGGGTCGCCGAGGTCGTGGTCGACCGCCCACGCCTGCGCGGCGTGTTCTAGCTGGTCGACGTGCACGTCGACGAACGATGCTGCCAGCTGGGCCAGGGCCCTCGTTCGTGAACCCGCGCAGCGGGTCGTCGCGGCCCGGGTCAGGCTCCGGGACCACGAGTATGTCGGCGTGCTCGGCGCAGACCTCGTCCTCGTCGTCGTGCAGCGCCTGGCCGCACCACCAGCAGCCGACCCAGCGGGACGTCGTGGTGTCGGCGGCATGGCTCGTCACGCCGAGGTCTCCATCTACTCGACCACGGCACCCACGTCGAGGGTGTCGACGCAGGACGCTGCGCCGATGGCCGAGGCCGAGTCGAACAGCGTGCCGCTGAGCCGCCGGGGCGCCCGGAGGACGAACATCGTCGAGAGGTTCCGGCGGGCGTGCACCTGGCGCCGCGGTGAGCCGTCCCGGTTCGTCGTCGGCTGCGGGCCGGGCGTCCCGATCATCTCGAGTCGGTCGACGACGGTGCAGCCGAGCCCTACGGCGTGCTCACGGGTGCGCTCGGCGCCCTCCCACAGCTCCCCGGACCAGATGTAGTTCTGGCACTTCACGAGGATGACCCCGCCGTCGCGCTTCGTGCGCGGCGGGCGGACCAGCCGCACCATCTCAGTCAGGCCGGCGTCGATGATCGCCTGGAGCTCGGACGGGGTGCGGAACATCGGGTCGGCGTGGCCGCCTTCGGCCATCCCGTAGCGGGCGTGCATCTCCTGCACGGTGGAGGTCTTGCGCCCGCCGGGGCACACGAAGGGCGGGTCGTAGGCGACGGCGTCGAAGCTGTCGTCCGGGTACGGCAGGGAGCGGAAGTCGCTGCCATCGACGGCGCGATGGTGGGTGGTGAGCCGCTCGGGCCGCCACACCTTCCACCAGGTGCCTCGCTCGTACGTCGGGTCCAGCGTGTGCCAGTCGGCGCGCAGGTACCCGAGCTGGGCGCAGGCGGCGATCAGCTCGGCGTTCGACGCCCACGCGTGCGCGGCCAGGACCGCACTCACGCCACCTCGCTGACCGGCATCACGCATGCGTGGGGTCGTCCCATGAGCGGAAGTCGCACCACGTCTCGTCGGTGAGGCGGATGCCGTTGTGCTCTCGGCAGTAGTCGACGCCGGACTCGACAAGCGGGGTCATGCGTCACGCTCCGCGGCGTTGAACCGGTCACCGTCGAACACATGCCGGAGCACCGAACGGAAGAGCCAGACGGCGCTCATGACGCCTTCACCACGAACCCGCTCCGGGTCGAGGGCGTTCACGACTGCCACTCCGGGTAGCCGCCACCCCTGAACTTCGGGGGGTCACCGAACACCGAACGGAACGGGCCGGTCAGGACGTCGTGCTGGTCGGCGCTAATCAGGTCACGGACCGTCAGGCCCAAAGCCGCTTCCCAAGCAGCGTCCCGAGCCGCTCCCCGAGCCGCTCCCCGAGCCGCTCCCCGAGCCGCTTCCCAAGTAGCGTCCCAAGCCGCTTCCCAAGCAGCGTCCCAAGCAGCGTCCCAAGCCGCTCCCCAAGCCGCTTCCAACTGGCGAACCTCGTCGGGCGTGGCGTCGGCGATCTTGCCGAGCAGCCATTCGACCTCTCGCCCGTTCGGACCCAACGCCCACCACGCCGGAACCTCCCGAACCACCGTGAACTCACGGAACCCGGACTTCCGGTGATCCGACACGACGGGCTCGCCGTCGACCTCGAACAGGCGGCACGGCCACGACCCGCCGATCAACGTCTCCGCGGGAGACTTCGACGCGTGGATCACCGTGTCCGAGCACAACAGCGCTGGCCGGTGGTCACGTCCGGTGACGGTGTACGTCCACCCCGGCTCGTACAGGACGGAGCCGTTGTGGAAGTTCCGTCCGTCGGAGCGAACAGCTTTGAAATAGCGGCTCACTTCTCGGCCCGCTTCGGACTCGGAGCGGCTGACGGCAGCGTCCTCGGGGAGCCTGCGGGCAGCCACGGCGGACGGTAGGCACCGCCCAGGTAGAACG